>CAJTMU010000057.1:0-3690 GCA_910577365.1 uncultured Oscillospiraceae bacterium
ATATTGAAACAACCGGCTCTATTCCCATATCTTTAAGCTCGCCGCACATTGATTTCGGATCCTGCCAAAGTGAGGGTTCAAATTCCCAGTTGCCCTGCTCTGTCCAATGAAAATAGTCGATTACTATCGCGCTGACAGGTACCCCAAGCTCCTTGTATTTTCTTGCGGTCTCAAGCACCTCGTCCTGGCTTTCATATCTCAGCTTGCACTGCCAGAAGCCCGTTGCCCATTCGGGCATTTCGGGAGCAAACCCCGTAAGGCGGCAGTATCTGTTCATTATTTCAGCAGGGGTATCTCCCACAAAAACGAGATAATCTGCCTGATAGCAGCTGTCCGCTGACCATATGGTATGATTAAGCGCAAACTCGACCCTGCCGACAGCGGGGTTGTTCCACAGAAAGCCGTATCCGAGAGAGGAATATATAACGGGCAGCGCCGATTTCGTGTTCCAGTGCTTAAGGTCAAAGGAGCAGCCCTTTTTGTCAAAGAAATCGTGCTGTTCCTGACCAAGTCCGTATATATGCTCCCCGTAGTGCGAGTCAAAAATTATCCGTGTGCGGTAATTCTGCCCCTCGGTATGCTCATATTTTGTAACATAATCTCCCTCGTCATGTGTGTGCAGAATAAGCTCGCCGTTTTTATAGAAGGAGATCTGACAGCACCCCCACAGACCGGTAATTTCCGCCTTGAGAATACCATTTTCAATAACTCCCTTTTCGTCGTTTACCTCGACAGATACGCTGCATTTTTCAGCTTCAAGCAGCGTCCAGCGCTCATCAGAAAGCTTGCTGTTGCGCGATGAGCGCACTCTAATGCAGTTTTCGCCGTAAGCCTCAATGCACACTATTTCATCTCTTATTTGAAAAGAAATACCGTCTTTTATTTTTGTTATCTTGCCCATATCAGCACCTCCAAAAACTTTTTATATTCTGATTATACACGATGCGCAGCCTGGGCAAAACAACAAATCCTGCAAATTTTTTATACAATATAATCATCTTTATTGACAATATAAAGCTGAATTGTTATAATAAGATTAAGGGGATGATATATGTGAGTAAGCCGCTTTCAATATATGAGGTAGTACCGCACGGAATAGCGGAGTTTCCTATCGCGTTCTATTCCGAAACGGTCTATAACATAAACCCTCATTATCATAAGGAATACGAATTGTTCTGGCTTTCAGAGGGAGAAATGCGCCTTGGCATCGAGAATTATGAATATGTTATTCCGTCAGGCTCGGTGGCTTTTATTGAGCCTGGTGCCGTTCACTATGCCTATGATACTCCCGAGAGCGGTCATCGTCACTTTTATTCGCTTATCTTTGATATATCGGCGCTTGGAAGCCCTGATGATCCTTGCAGAAAAATGTTTGAAAGCATAAAGATCAACAGGTTTCCAATCATTCCAGTGCACATTCTTTCCGATTCGGACAAATTGTTTAAAATGATGACAAACAATGTATTCGGCGCCGAAATAAAATTGAAAGCCTTTTTATACGAGTTTATCTCGTATATTATTATATCCAGTCAGTTTACCAGACACTCCGACCCCAGTGTCGGAAAGCTAAGCTCCACGGCGGCGGTCAATACGACTATAAAATACATAGAGGCGAATTACAAAGAGAAACTTTCCATTTCCGCAGTTCTTGAGGAGGTGTCATACAGTAAAAGCCATCTTATGCGTCTGTTCAAGTCCAAAACTGGGCTTAGTTTTGTCGATTACGTCAACAGATACCGTGTGGAAAAAAGCTGCCTTGACCTTTTGTACAGCAATAAAAGCATAAGCAATATAGCCGTTGACAACGGGTTCAATAATGTACAGTACTATTCAAAGGTATTCAGAACGCTGATGAACACCACACCCAAGAAATACCGCGAATTGGCAAAGAGCTTTCAGAAGCCCGCTATATAAGCAAAATTATTATATCAGTCCCATACGAATATAAAAAACAAGTCCTACTCAACGGGCTTGTTTTTTATGCAATTTTTTCAAGGGTCCATGCGCTTTAGTCGGTATCATTATTTGAATCTGGGCGCAGTTTCTCTATAGTCTTTTTTCAATGCAAGAAATATAGGACTGCGTTATGTTAAGGCTCTTGGATACTTGTACTTTGTGATCGTTGAAACCTGCCATAAGCGGAAATGCTATACTTTTTATAATATAATAACAACCCTTGACATAGCGCAGAATTTGTGGTAAAATATACAAAAAGAGGGAAATGGAAAACCAAAATAGAGTACTCCCAACGGAATACATCTGTTTCATTATAATACGGCAGTTTATGACAATACCGATTTGTCTGTATTGCTGCAATTTCTCTAAAAGAGGTATACGGGGAACAATAACTTCAATGCGTTCTCGGATTACCCCCTGTCCCCTATGTCATAAAGCTTTGCTTTCAAATATTATATGGGTATCTCTAAAAACCTTGTTTGAGGGAAAATCGGTTTTTAGAGATACCCTAAATAAAAATAATGTTTTTTCAAACTTTTATTGGAATTAAAGAAATTGAACGCAGCCTTTTTGCCTATCATTATTTTTTTAAATATTAAAGTTTATTAGTATCAACGTTCAAAAAGTTTAAATAACAAATTGCAAATTTTATGATTTGCAGTCGGAAAATATTACAATGTTTGAATATTTTGAAACCATTCTTTAATCAAGTTTCAATATATGGTGCAAAAATATTTATATAAGCAAAATATGACACAAATTTATTGGAGGTATAATTATGGCAAATTCAAGTTTTTCAAAAATAAAACGCATACTTGCGGCTGCGCTTTCGGCGATTATGCTGACTTCAATTATTTCGGGCTGTGAAAAAAGTGCGGGGGTTTCCCAAGACCCAGAAACCTCCCCAGTGTCTGTTTCGGAAATCGTTTCGGAAACAGCTTCTGACGCATTTCAGGAATTATCCGACAAAAGCATTAAACTGCTGGTAAATCGCGAGAGGATAGATAACGGTCTTATAACGGCGGTGGAGGCTCTATCCGCAGACGGAAAGTGTATTGCCACAGATTCCAAATTCAGGATAACCGCGTCGCAAGATGTTACTGCGGAGATGATAAAGTCCCGCATAAGTATGTCACCCGAAACGGAGTTCAGCATTGTAAAGGAGAAAATCGGAACCTATCTTTTAAGCAACGCAAAGCCCTTGCCCGAGGGGAGTCTTGTGAAGCTTGCGGCTGCTGATGCAAATGGTGACGTGCGCGACAGCTGGGCTTTTCAGACCGCGGAAAAATTCAGGGTGAAATCCGTCTATCCTGCGGACGGCAGCGAATCTGTGGCGAAAAGCTCGGGGATAGAGGTGGAATTCTCCTCACCTGCCGACGCGGACAGCGCAAAGGAATATTTTGAGATAACACCTGCTCTCAAAGGCAGGTTCGAGACCCACAAGAACACGCTGTACTACATTCCAAGCGAGGACATGAAGATTAATACGGTGTATACCGTAACCGTCAAAAGTGGACTTAAATCGTCCCTGGCGGGGGCACTGGAGGAAAACTGCAGCTTTGAGTTCAAGACGGGAAGCAAAGACGGCTCATATTTCTATGTGTACAATTTCAAGGGCGGCTTCAGCGAAACCTTTCTTGAGGGTGACCCCGCGGTTATTGAGGTTTTTTGCTCTAAAGAATTAAAAGAGAAAAACTTCGACCTGAACCTTTATCGATACGCAAATGCCGAGGA
>CAJTMU010000057.1:3700-13868 GCA_910577365.1 uncultured Oscillospiraceae bacterium
TACCGTGCGGCCTTTGAAAAATTCGCGGAGGAGAAAAGCCGCTTTGCGAGCTTTTCCGCGGATGTGTCGGGGCTTGAAAAGGTATTCTCGTCAAGCGAGCCGCCCTTGCCGAACCTTGACCAATGGCGGCCAAGCATCATCATGCTTCCCGACGATTTGGAAGCGGGTTATTATATTGCAGACATTTCCGTGGACGATATGCGGGAGCAGTATCTGATACAAGTGAATCCGATATCGGTGTACGCTCTTTCGCTGGGCGGAGAAAATTCTTTCTTTATCAACGACACAAGGACGGGAAAAGCCGCTGAGGGTGCGGAGGTCTCCCTTACCCTTAACGGCAGAACCTATACCGCCGATGCCGACAAGGATGGCGTTGCGTATATAAACACGGGCATGGACGAGAGCGCAAAGGGCGTTTTGTCCGTTAAGTACGGCGGCAGCGAATATATAGACTTTTTTGGCAATTCCAAGGAAGAGGACGCCGATTACAGAGACAGATATTTTATGTACCTCTATACCGACAGGGAGGCTTATCTCACAAGCGATACCATAAACGTTTGGGGCGTTATCCTGCCAAGACAGGATGGCGTGACCCTGCCTAAAAAGCTTTCCCTGCGCTTTGGCACAAGTGAGGAGGGGGGCGCGGTTAACGAGTTGACGGTGGCTCCCGACGGCACGTTCCAATCAAGGTTTACCTTTACGGATCATCATGAAACATGGTACGCTCCCATTCAGCTTCTTGACGGCGAAAACGCTGTTTTTGAAAAACGTGTCACTATTTTGGATTACGTAAAGCCAACCTATACGGTGGATATCAATCTGCCCAATTATGCTATTATGCCCCAAAAAGAACCTGTGCCGCTGGAAGTTTCTGCGCGGTTTTACGAGGGTACTCCCGCAAAATGGCTGACATTTAAAACAAACAGAATATCAACGCCCGGGATAATAAAAACCGATGAAAACGGGCACGCCGGCGCGGAGCTGACCTTTGACGATGTTGATGATTGGAAGAGGCACAATGGATATGTGAATGTAGAGCTTACCGGAGTAGAAAACGAGTACAGCTATTTTAACGAATATATCCCTGTGTTTTACCGTGACGTTATGCTTGAAACGGATTACGACAAGGAAACGCACTCTCTTACCCTCAAAACAACGCTGTTTGATTTTAGTAAAACAGAGGAGTTCCTTGCGGCGAATAATTACGATATTTTAAAGGACAAACCCTTTGATACCGAGATAACGGTTAAGATAAAACACAACTATACCGTAAAGACAAAAACCGGCACATATTATGATTTTATCGAAAAGGAAACTGTTAACAAATATTCCTACAGCAACAGGACTGACGATATAGGAACGTTTACGGCAAAGACTGTAAACGGCACGGCAGTTCTGGAAAATCTCCCAACAACCTCTATGGAGGGATGGTATCGCTTTGAGTTTACATACAGCGACAGCTTTGGACAAAATACCTGCGACAGCGCGTCCTATTGTAATTATGAATACAGTCATGATAACGAATCTCCATTTAAGCACTATTATTTTGGCAGCGACAAAGATGACGGGTCTTATTATTACAAATATTACGATAACTTTTCTTTCTATTCCGCTGTCCCGTTTGAGGAGAACGAAACGTTGGATTTTGAGCTTGTCTGCACAAAGGAGGACGTTTATGCCCAAGGCGGCAGAGTATTCTTTGCGGTTTATCAGGACGATTTTATTTCGCAGAATGTGTACCCTTCCCAAAAGCTGAAATATTCGCCGAGCCTTGAATGTCTGCCGAACGCGCGGTTTGAGGGCGCATATTTTGATGGTCGGCACGTTTACCCCGTCAGCGGCGGAAATATGAAATTTGAGCCAAAGGAAAGAAATGTAAGGCTTGAAGTCACGACCGACAAAGAGGTCTATGACGCGGGAGAAACAGTGCGGCTGTCCGTAAAGGCCGCGGACGAGCGGGGAAGACCCGTCGCAGGTGCGCCCGTTATGCTCAGCGTTGTGGACGAGGCGGCGTTTGCAGTTATGGCGCAGAACGTCGATGCCCTTAACGACCTTTATGCCTACATATATTACGCCGACGCGGATAATTACCACAGCTATATCCAGCACGTTATCGGCAGTGATAACGCGGGTGAAAAGGGCGGCGGAGATGACACCAATGTCAGGGACTACTTTAACGACAACCCTTATTTCGGCTCTGTTGTCACGGACGCAAACGGAAGCGCGGAGTTTAAATTTGAGCTTGCGGATAATCTCACCACATGGCGGGCGACCCTTATTACGGCGAAAAACCTTGAAACGGGACGGGTAATTGCAGGTGATATCACCTACCCAATAGTTGCTAAAAGACCACTTTTCATTACCCCGATAATGCTGTCAACGTTTATTGAAGGAGACGATATTGCCGTTACCGCAAAGTGTCAGGGCATTAGCGCCGAGGACGAAATAACCGTTCGTCTGACGGGCGGCAGCGTTGAAAGGACACTTAGCGTAAAGCCGGCGGAGACCGCTAATTTCGGCAAGCTTCCAATAGGGGAATACAAGGTGCTGTTTACCGCCGAAAAGGACGGAAGCCGCGACGCGATAGAATTGCCTCTTACTGTCACCGACACTATCCTCGAAACAGATATTTACAAGGAATTTGACCTTGCGGAGGGAATTGACATAAAGCCCGAAAAATGGCCTGTTACCCTTACCTTTTTCGATAAGGAATATATGCTCTACACCGATATTCTGCGTGAGTTGGCGTTCTATTACGGTAACCGAAACGACATGAAAATGGCGGGCGGCTTCGCGCGCAAGGAGCTTGGCTACATGACCGAGGAGGAGTATATAGATCAATACAAGGCGGAAAGCGGATTTATAAAGATACTTCCGAACGCGGAGGGAAGCGCGAAATATACGGCAATGCTCTGCGCGGCTATGCCCGAGCTTGTGAACCGGTCGGGAGCGGTAATGAGATTTGAAAGAATGCTGTCCTCCCGCAGTACGGATAAAGAGAATATCTGCATAGCTTATATGGGACTTGCTGCGCTTGGCGAGCCGGTGCTTGAGGAGGTAAGGGCGGCTCTTAAAAGCGGCGAGTTTACGGACTACTGCGACAATATGCGGCTTACGGCGGCGCTGGCTATGTGCGGGGACTACAGCACAGCTTACGGATATTTTGTGAAGTTCACTCCGACTGTTTCGATGCACGGCGGCGATTCCGAAAAAATTTCCGCGGCCGTTGCCGCGGACGGAAACGAGAGCTGCGAGTACACGCAGCTTGCTCTTGTGGCGGCCTCGTTGCTTAAGCTGCCCGAAGCAGACTATTTTGCGAGATATCTTTACGATTACAGAGGTACTTTGTACGACAACTATGCGATGGAGTTTGTGGTGTACCTTAAAAATTATGTGCCCGAGGTTGAAGGGAACGCCTCGTTTACCTATGATCTTAACGGAAAAACCGAAACAGTGCAGCTTGAACGTTACTACGGCAAGCGTTTGCAGTTCGGCGAGGAGCAGTTTAAAAATGCCGATTTCAAGGTGCGGTCGGGTTCCGTTACGGCAATGGCAGGGTATATCGGACGTGTCAGTGAGCAGGGCGGTCCAGCGAAAATTAGCATAACAAAATCCATGACAGGAGATTTTTCTGTAGGCGGTGAGGTGACGGTAACGATAAATTCCCAAAAGTGGTGCTCTGTCGACGACGTTATACCCTCCTGCGGAAGATACATGGGAACAGATGGTAGCAGCGGTCAGCTGGTGACACTTTTCACCGACGAAAACGGCAGAGCAACATATAAATTCCGCATAATTTCGGAAGGTGAATATGTTGTCGAAAGTGCAGTTGTGCGGAACGGCGATTCGTGGGGTGAAAGCGGGCGCGACAAGATGACGGTAGGTAAAAAAGATGAGGCAGTTTAAAATTATTGTACCAGTAATTGCGGCAATTTTACTCTGTGGCTGTTCGCGGGAAAATAACTTGGCGGAGGAGTTCAACTCCCCCGCCGTATCCGTATCGACGTCCGAAACCGCGCAGACTGCTGACGAAAACGTCCTTGGCTCGGATATGCTGGAGTGTCGATACTATGATGAAAATGATTTTTTGCTTTACAATAGCCGAGGGGAAAAATATCCCGTCGATGGGGAGCTTTTATGCGGAGTTGTCCCACATCACCTTACAGCGGGGCATATGATATCGGGTTTTTTCAAGACTGCCGCCGAGAGCCGTTCCGACGTTGAAACGATAGTTATCGTTGCACCTATGCACTACACTTCGGACAACACCGACACTCTTTGTACATCCAAAGCTGACTGGGCTGCGCCATTCGGCAGGCTTAAAACGGACAGGGAGATAACCGCACTTTTTACCGACAGGCTGGGCGCGGCAACAGACGACGAGATGATGCAGTATGACCACAGCGCGTCGGCGCATATTCCTTTTGTAAAGTATTATTTCCCCGAAGCAAAATCGGCTTGTCTGCTGGTGTCTCCCCGCGAAAAAGATGACTTTCCGCAAAAGCTTGCGCAAGTCCTTGCAGAAGCGGCGGAAATTAGAAACTGCTTGTTTGTATTCTCAATAGATTTTTCCCACTATCTCACACCCGATGAGGCGGATATCAGTGACAGCGAGACGCTTGAAGCGGTGCTGTCGGGGGACACGGCAGCCATAGAGCATATGACGGACAGCAATGTGGACTCTCCCTATTGCCTGAGCACATACGTCAGATTAACGAAAATGCTGGACGGTGAAATTACTGCCTCAGACAACAGCAACACCGCCAAGGTGCGTGAGATACCATACAGCGGCTCGCTGTTTCCGGAGGGTGTAACCAGTTATTTTGTTTACGTTTCCTCAAAATAGGTTTTCAGCAAGCTGCGTTGACTTACCGAAACGGCAATATGGCTTATCCATCATGACATAAAAACGCGCGAGGGCGCGTAGTTCAGTATGATAACTGTAAAGAATATACTGAAAAACTCATTTATTGTCTTGCGGATAACTCGATTTGTAAAATATATATTTATCCAACCCGGTTTTGAATTTACTCTCCGAACCTTGCCCTCAGCTTCTCCAGCGCTTTTTTTTCAATACGCGATATATATGACCGCGAGATGCCAAGCTGCTTTGCAATTTCCCGTTGAGTGAGCGGCTGGCACACTCTCCCGTTTTTGTCGGGGATGCCGTAGCGCTTGCAGATTATTTCGCGCTCCCTGTCATCAAGTTCCTCATCAATAAAACGGTAGAGCTTTTCAGAATCAATTTTAAGTTCCACATCTTCCTCGACGTTTACGCCGCTGCTGAATATGTCCGCGATGGTGAGCGCGTTGCCCTCAGCGTCGGATTCTATCGGTTCGTTTATGTATACCTCAGTGAGCTGGTGCTTTATTTTGCGGAAATACATTTTTATCTGGTTATCTATTACACACTGACGGAAATGTATTGCAACGCGGTTTACGCGGAGTCTGTCCGGATAATCCCCGCGAGAAAGCCGGAATACACCCTGTTTTGCACTGAGAATACGGACGACCTTACGGCAGGGGAGAGGCTGAGGGTCATGCGTCTGCGCGCGGGATATACCATTGAGCAAGCCGCCCAGGCTGTCGGCGTTGAGCGGCGGTGTGTTATGAATTATGAGCTTGGCAAGAAAGGATACGGTTGCGAGATTGTGTGAGCTTTACAATAAGCGGAAACCTATTATTAACGATCAGCATTGAGCATAGTGTTTTTATTTTCGCGCGTAGATTTTTTCAGTGATGTTATTGTATCTAAGAAAACCTGAAGTTCATAGTTATTGCAGTCGCTCATGATTTCAATAAAGATAGTTCTGTAATCTGATTTGCATTTGAGCCGACAAGTTAAGGTATATTGCTAATAATATATCTGAATTATTGGACATGCGATTTTTGTACTTTCGCGCCGTACTTAGGCAATTTTTCTTGAGAGTTTTGCCGAAGGCATAATGCGTACATGCAGTACATCTGCGAAAAATTGCCGTTCAAGAATCTTATGGCGCGATATAGGAGCGGGAATAAATAATCCTTGTCGGAAGTCGGCATTCCATGACAAGTATTCGGAAGCCATCGGCAGTGTTCAAGAGGTCAACTCCTCCCGCCTAACACTTGAACAACTTGGAACTCTGCTTTCCATCATGAACCGTGGCTATTTTCAATTCATCGGGGAGTTGGCGGGTAAGTTTGGTCAAATAAAATTTGAATTGGAGAAATCTAGACAGGAGGTAAACACTGTGGAGCAGACAATTCCTGAAACAGGCATATACCAATATTAACTTGACAATACGAATTCAAAATGCTATAATAAAAAAAGATTGGAAAAAAATCATGCGCATAGTGATCTGTGACGATGACGCGGAGTTTGCAAATGAACTGAGAGTGCTGGCAGAGAAAGGATTGGCGGCTCTTGATATTCACCCCGAATTTTCGGTATACAATTGCGGCGGGTCCGTTATCTTGGATATCCCACGACGGATCAGTTCAAGATAAACAACATTTTCAAGAATGTGTCCGATGTCGGTTGAAGCCGACCCTAAAAGCATATACCGCAATCCGATATCTACAACATAATATTTTTGAAGCGTTTTTTAATGCTGCTTACCCTTTATATTAAAGCGTGTCGCGCGGTATGCTATAAAGCTTTCAAGCAGGGAATTAAGATATTTTTCGACAGTTTATGCGTCGATTTTTCGCCCTTCGGAGGTCATGGTATCGGCTATCTTTTTTGAAGAAAGCGGATTCCCGATATAGTCAAACACAAATCTGACAATCCTCTCCGGCATCATAGTATTGGATATTCTTCTGCGATTTGCGATGCCTTTTACAACTATCGTGTTATAAACCCCTCAAGGTAACCCCGCAGGTCCTTGGCAACGCTATACGCAACTTGAATAAAATATTTTTTATTTTCCGATTGAGCGAGGAAGTCAATTTCCTTACCGGAATTGTTATACACCCAAATGTTATAGCCCATATAAACAAGCTCATAGTAAACAATATTTTCAAGATTTTGTGTTGCATAATGAAATTTCTGCAGTCACTTTACATAATTTTTCTCGAAATCTCTATCTGACTTTTGGGATTCGGTTCACGTCGAAAGTGCCTCCTTTTTAACTATTTTTCACAAGAATGAATAGCCTTAACAGGGCAGGCGCTCATGCACTCTCCGCAGTTTGTACAGAGATCATAATTGATCGAGGCATGGAAGTTCTCGACCCTGATCGCACCGTTCGGGCACTTCTTTTCGCAGATCTTACAGCCTATGCAGCCGTTTTTGCAACTTAGCTTTGTAGCTTTTCCGTTATCCGTTGACGAGCAAAGTACGTCGATATGCTTTGCGAGGGGCTTTATCGAGATAAGCGAATTAGGACAGACATTTGCACACTGTCCACAGGCGGCACAAAGCAAAGGGATTACCTTTGCTACGCCGTTCACGACCTTGATTGCATCGTGCTCACAGACCGAAACGCAGTCTCCGAGACCGATACAGCCGTACTTGCAAAGTCCGGTACCGCCATAGAAACGCTTAACTGCCTTGCAGGACTGAACTCCGTCAAAGTCGAAAGCGGTTTCCGTAGCATTGCAGTCGCCGTTACAATGAACGACAGCGGTCATTGGGATTACCACGGCAGCCGATCTGCCTAAAATTTCAGCAATTTTTTCGGCGGCGTCCGCTCCGCCGGGACGGCAGAGATTGGTGTCCGCGCCGTTGTTCACAATAGCCGATGCGTAGTCCGCGCAGCCGGCATAGCCGCAGGCTCCGCAGTTAGCCTGCGGAAGCGCAGCTCCGATTTTCTCAATGCGCTCATCGACCTCAACATGAAAAATCTTAGCGGCAGCGGTCAGAAGAATGCCCGCAATAATACCGCATATTCCGAGAACGAGCGCGGGAACAATATAAGTCATAACGTCCGCACCTCCTTAGCTGAACAGTCCAGAAAAACCCATAAAGCTTATCGAAACGATCGAAGCGGCGATGAGAGTAGCAGGAACTCCCTTGAATGTCTCGGGAACGTCCGCATATTCAAGCTTTTTGCGGACGCCCGAGAAAATAACGAGCGAAAGCATGAATCCAAGCCCCGCTCCCAGAGCATTTACTATCGATTGAACAAAGCCGTAGCCGCTGTCAATATTAAGCACCGTAACTCCGAGCACGGCGCAGTTGGTCGTGATGAGCGGCAGATATACGCCGAGAGCCTTATAAAGCGACGGTATGCATTTTTTCATCATCGTTTCAACAAGCTGAACGAACAAAGCGATAACCAGAATGAACAGGACCGTGTCGAAGTATTCAAGCCCGTTGGGGACGAGTATCCCATAATGTATCGGGTATGTAACGAGCGTAGCGAATATCATTACGAACGTTACGGCAATACCCATTCCCGCCGCGCTGTCGAGCTTTTTTGAAACTCCGAGAAACGGGCATATGCCCATGAATTTCGAGAGAACAAAGTTGTCGGTGAGCATAGCCGCAAGTAATATGATAATTAAGCTTTTCATTCGTTTTCACCGACCTTTCCGCCCGCCGGCTGCTTTGCTTCGGCATTGCCGTCGCAACTGCCCGCATTCGGGCAGCCCTTGCAGCCTCCGCCGCATTCAAGCTCCCGCGGAGGCTTTTTGTGCGAGAGTTTATTTACGAGAGCGATTATCATTCCAAGGGTAAAAAATCCACCCGCCGGCATTATGAACAGCAGCATCGGATGAGAGCCGAGCACGGGGATTTCCATGCCGAACCACTTTCCAGAGCCGATTATCTCGCGGACAGACCCCATCAGGAAAAGCGCAAGAGTAAAGCCGATGCCCATTCCTAGGGCGTCGCAGATAGACGCCGCGACGCCGTTTTTGCTTGCGAACATCTCTGCGCGTCCAAATATAATGCAGTTTACCGTGATAAGCGTGAGGTATATGCCGAGGCTGTCATAGAGCGACGGTAAAAAGCCTTCAAGGAGAAAACCTATAAGCGTTACAAAGCTTGCGATAATTACGATAAACGACGGTATGCGAACCTTATCGGGTATAACATTTCTCAGAAGCGAGATAACGATATTCGAGCCGAGAAGCACAAACGTAGTTGCAAGCCCCATGCCGATGCCGTTCATTGCCTGAGTGGTAACGGCAAGCGTCGGACACATTCCGAGAAGCATTACAAGAGTGGGATTTTCCTTTATAATGCCCTTTGTCAGCTCTTTACCCAGCGAAACCTTCTTATCAGCCATTTAATATCGCCTCCTTGTTTTCGTTATATACCGTCAAAGCCGTGTCGACAGCGCGCTTCAAACCCTTTGAGGAAAATGTCGCTCCGCTGATCGCGTCAAAGCCATAGTTGTCGTCCGACGCGCCGATAAATTGCTTTCTGAACCATTCCTCGTCACGCACCTTAGAGCCGAGACCGGGAGTTTCGCCGAGCGCGACAAATTCTATGCCGCAGACCGCCCCGCTTTCGTCGAATCCGATAAGAACGTCAATTCCGCCCTTGGAATAGCCGTCGGCGACGATCTCGACAGCGACCTTGTTGTCAGGCGTTACCGCGATGTTCTTGATCTCATCGCAGCCGAAGCTGCTGTCGAGCATTCTTATTTCGCAGTCTCCGAAAAGCTTTTCAACTGTTTTGCTGAATTTAAGCTCTTTCTGTACGGCGATGCTATCCTTTGTGACCTCGTGAGCAAATGCGAGCAGCAGAGCCGCAGCCGTGCATATGATCGTAAGAACTATTGTTGGAAGGATCTTCTCTTTCATTTCTGCCGATCCTCCTTTGCACCGAATACTTTGGTACGTGTGATCTGTTCAATGTACGGAGTAAGCACGTTCATTAGAAGTATCGAGAACGAAACGCCCTCGGGATATGAACCGAAATGCCTGATAATAAACGTTATAACGCCGCAGCCGAGTCCGAATACGATTTTTCCCTTAGCCGTGATAGGCGTAGTCGCGTAATCGGTAGCCATAAAGAATGCTCCGAGAAAAACTCCGCCCGAAAGGATCGCGTAAAGAGGGTCGTCGCCGGCGATAAACGAAAGAAGCGCAAGGACTCCGATAAAGCTGACGGGAGCCGCAGGTGAGATGATTCTTCTTACGGCGAGATAAAGACCTCCGATAAGAAGCGCCAGAGCGCACGTTTCACCCAGACAGCCGCCGACATTGCCGAGGAAGAGATCCATGTACGACGCGTCGC
>CAJTMU010000058.1 GCA_910577365.1 uncultured Oscillospiraceae bacterium
TAATTGCGCTGCTCGGCGTTCTGGCGTTGGTATTTCTGCTGTTCTGGATAATGAAAAGGTTCAATAACCGCGTTGCGCTATCCGACAGCAAAAACATGAAGATTCTTGAGAGAATAAATCTCGGACCGGATAAAATGCTGCTGTTGGTGAGTGTGTGTGGAAAGTGCATGGTGCTCGGCGTAACGTCGAGCCATACAGAGAAGATATGCGAGCTGGAGCAGTCTGAGGAAGAGCTTACAAATTTGCCCGAGGGCGGTAATCCGTCATTCGGGGAAAGCTTTAAGATTGTTCTCGGAAACATGATGAATAAGAAGAAGTAACGGGAGGGACAGTTTTGATAAAACGTTTGCTTGAAGCGGATAAAAAGCTTGTCCTTAAGTTTGCTTTGTCGCTTTTTTTGACGGTTTTTCTAACGATAATGTTCTTCAGTTTGCAGGCATATGCGGCGAACAACTCACAATCGACCGAGTCTGCGGATTCGCAGAGTGTTTCGGAAACCGCGGAGCTGCCAGAGTATCTTGATACTGATCCGGAGAACGTGGGTGACAGTCCGACAGCGTCGATTTTACAGCAGGTAATAGGCGTGGATGCATCGCAGCCTCTGGAGATAATCATTCTTCTTACGATAATCGCGCTGCTGCCGTCACTGCTTATAATGATGACCTGCTTCACGCGCATCGTTATTGTGCTGAGCTTTTTAAGAACAGCTATGCAGACGCAGAACACGCCGCCGAATATGGTTATAACAGGCATGGCGCTTTTCCTTACATTATTTATAATGGCTCCCGTTTTCTCGGAAATGAACGAGATAGCCTATCAGCCCTATGTCAACGAGGAGCTGACGACAGAGGAGGCGCTGAACGCGGCGAGTGTTCCACTAAAACGCTTTATGGTAAAGCAGACAAGCAACGACGACATAATGTTTTTTGTCGGGCTGTCGCAGCTGGAGGAGCCTGAGGGAGGCTATACCGAGGAGTATATCAATAACGACATGCCGCTGACGGTGATTGTGCCATCGTTTATGATAAGCGAGCTTAAGCGCGCTTTTCAGATGGGCTTTATGATATTCATACCGTTTTTGATAATCGATCTGGTGGTGGGAAGTACTCTTATGAGTATGGGTATGATGATGCTGCCGCCCGCGATGATATCAATGCCGTTCAAGATACTTATTTTTGTTCTGGCGGACGGTTGGAATCTGCTTATAGGCGCGGTAGTATCCAGTTATAACTGGTAGCGCTGTCGGGATATGATTTTGCACAAGGAGATGCTTTATGACAACGGATATTGTTCTTGAAATATTCCGCGAAGCGGTGATGCTGGCGTTCAAGCTGGCGCTTCCGGTTCTGTTGGTAGCAATGATCGTGGGCTTGGTTATCGCCATTCTTCAGGCGGCTACCCAGATTCACGAGCAGACGATATCCTTTGCGCCGAAAGCGGTCGCAGTAGGGCTTACACTGTTTTTTCTTGCTCCGTGGATGATACAGGAGTGTGTGGATTTTGTCAACTTCGTTTTTGAGAAGATGGCGGCAATACCGATAATTTGAGGAAAATAACGTGGCGGAAATATGGACTGTCGTACAGACTAACCTTATAGTTTACGTTATGGTGGCGTTCCGCGTCAGCGGCATTTTCACCTTTAACCCGATATTTTCCCGCGCGGGAGTGCCAAATTATATCAAGATGGGCGGTTCGCTGCTGATGGCGGTGGTGATGACGGCAGCTGGCGGCTTTGATTATACTATGCCCGCAGGGCTGCTTCCGTTTGTGTTTGATATGGCTAAGGAGTTGCTGGTAGGCGCGGTGCTTGGGTTCTATGTGAACATTATGCTTCAAGTGTTTGCCATGGCGGGCGAGGTTTCGGATATGCAGCTGGGTCTGTCAATGGCTAAAAGTTATGACCCAACGTTTGGCAACTCGGGTATTACTGCGCAGTATTACAACTACTGGTTCATGTTGTATTTCTTTGCGGTTGGCGGTCATTTGAGCTATATTCAGCTTTTTGCTTATTCCTTTGAGGCGATACCGCTGGGGTATGACAGTTTTAATATAAACATAGCGTATATTCTCATCACATACTTTGAAACGGTGCTTACACTGGCACTTAAAATGGCGATGCCTATCGTCGCTGCGTCGCTGGTGACAGAGTTCTGTGTTGGTGTGCTGATGAAAGCAGTGCCGAATATCCACGTTTTCGTACTGAACATTCAGATAAAAATGATGGTCGGTTTTGTGGTGCTGGCGGCTTCCTGCGGTATAATTGCGGAATTTATTGAGAATATAATGGGAATAATGTTCGCAAACCTTAACGGTATAGTCGAGCAGTTTATATAGCGCTGAAAACATTTTGTCCGACGAGAGCGGCGGACGCTAAAAGGGGTTTGTTTATATGGCGGGTGAGGAAAAAACCGAAAAGGCTACCCCGAAAAAGCGGCGTGACCAGCGCAAGGAGGGTAACGTTCTTCAAAGCAAAGAGATAGTTACCGCCGCCTCTATTCTGGGTATATTCTGTGCGGCAAGGCTGCTGGTAGGCTTTATGATGGAAAACCTGCTCTCGTTTACTCAAAGGGTCTATGAGAGAATAGGCAGCTTTCGGGTGACGCAGGACAATATAATGGAGTTTATCGTGGATATGATAACTCTGGTTGTAATTGTGGTTGGTCCTATCTGCGCGGTGGCTATGTTGCTGGGGATAATTCCCACGGTGGCGCAGACGCGCGGACTTTTCACAATGAACGCCATGAAGCCCAAGTTTTCTCGGCTCAATCCCTTGGAGGGGATCAAGAAAATGTTCTCCGCCCAAGCGATAGTGGGCATAGTCAAGGGGCTTATCGAAGTTATTGTCATATCCGTTATCATATATAATGAAATAAGCAACCGCCTGCCGAAGTTTCTCGCGCTTATGGACGTGGGGCTTATGCAGGGGATAGTATACGCCGCATCGTGTGTGTTCGATATGGTAATGTTGATATGCATTATGCTGGTGTTCGTGGCGGCGGGGGACTTTCTTTTCCAGTGGTGGCAGTTTGAGAAAAAACTCAAGATGTCCAAGCAGGAGGTCAAAGAGGAGTTCAAGCAGATGGAGGGTGACCCGCAGGTCAAAAGCAAAATAAAACAGCGGCAGCAGCAGATGGCGCAGTCGCGAATGATGCAGGAAGTACCATCTGCGGACGTGGTTATTCGTAACCCTACGCACTATGCGGTGGCGCTGAGATATGATCAGGACAAAAACAAAGCGCCGCAGGTGATAGCGAAAGGAAAAGACCTGCTTGCGCTGAGAATAGTTGCCATAGCGGAAGAAAATAATGTGTATGTTATGGAGAATCCGCCGCTGGCGAGAGCGCTTTATGCTCAGGTCGACCTTGGCAGGGAGATACCGTTTGAGCTTTACGACGCGGTTGCGGAGGTACTTACCGTGGTCTACAAGGAAAAAAACAAGTCGCTTCACGCTTAAAGTGGGGAGTGTTCATTACAAAATGTTATATTTCGACAAAATATTTCAGAAAGGGGAGGGATTTATATATTACGCAGGATTTTAAGCAACTCGATGGTGCTGTTCATAATCTTCATAGTTATTGCGATCATTATCCCGCTCCCGTCATGGCTGCTGGATTTCATGATAATGCTTAATATAGCGTTATCCTTGATTATCCTTATCATGACAATGTTTATAAAAGAGGCGCTGGAGTTCTCGGTTTTCCCGACGGTGCTGCTTATCACGACAGTTCTGCGATTATCGCTGAACGTTTCCACGACAAGAGGAATACTTTCCAAAGGATACGCAGGAGAGGTCATACGTGCGTTCGGCAACTTCGTTATGGGCGGCGATGCCATTGTCGGCTTCCTTATCTTCATTATCATAGTTTTGGTAAACTTTATCGTTATCACCAAGGGTTCCGAGCGCGTTTCCGAAGTTGCGGCGAGATTTACTCTGGACGCTATGCCGGGTAAACAGATGGCGATAGATGCCGACCTCAACTCGGGGCTGATAAACGAGGAGCAGGCGAAAAAGCGCCGCTCGAATATACAGCGCGAGGCTGACTTCTATGGATCTATGGATGGTGCCACGAAATTTGTTAAGGGCGACGCGATAATGTCAATAATCACAACGCTGGTAAACCTTATCGGCGGCGTTATTATTGGCATGGTGCGCGGTGCGGGCGATTTCGGCACGATTATGAACACCTATTCGCTGGCTACCGTCGGCGACGGTCTGTGCTCGCAGATACCTGCGCTGCTGATATCTGTTGCCACCGGTATGATAGTTACCCGTGCGGCGAGCGAAGACAGCCTTATTAATGATATCAAGTCCCAGTTTACCGCACAGCCCTTTGTTATGCTCATCGCGGGCATAGTAGTTATGGTTATGATGGTTATCCCGGGATTCCCAACGGTAGTGCTGTTCTTCTTGGGTGTGGTGCTTATTGTCGGCGCGGTTCTGCTTAACCGCAATAAAAAGAAGATGGCGGAGTTGGAGCTTGCTGCGCGTGCCAAGGCGGAGCAGCAGGAGCTGGAAAAAATTCCCGCGGACAACGACTACTACCGCGATATCGACAATGTATTCAAGATACTTAACGTCGAACCGATAGAAATGGAATTTGGGTACAGCCTGCTGCGACTGGTTGATGAAAAGAGTGGCGGCAACTTTATAGAACGCGTCGTGATTTTCCGAAAACAGTTTGCCATGGACATGGGCATGGTTATCCCGTCGGTAAGAATGACGGATAACCCGGAAATTAATCCCAATCTTTATATTATTAAGATTCGCGGCGAGGAGGTCGCGCGGGGCGAGATTCTCGTAGATCACTATCTCGCGCTTGACAGCGGCGAGGTCACCGCTGAGGTGGAGGGTATCGAAACAGTAGAACCCGCTTTTGGTCTGCCTGCCAAGTGGATAAGCGAGGACAAGAAGATCATGGCGGATGTCGCGGGCTACACGCTGATAGATCCCGTTTCCGTTATGATAACTCACTGGTCGGAGATAATGAAACACTACGCACATGAGCTGCTTTCAAGACAGGACGTCAACACTATGGTGGAGAATGTCAAGAAAACAAACCCGATTGTTGTCGACGATTTAATACCGAAGGTAATTTCTGTCGGATATCTACAGAAAGTATTGGCGAATTTGCTCAGAGAGGGCATTCCCATACGCGATATGGAGACCATTCTCGAAACAATCGGCGACCATACCAACGCTCTGAAGGATGTGGACATCATCACAGAGTATGTGAGACAGTCGCTGAAGCGCACCATAACGCATCGTTTTGCCGAGGCTAACTCACTGCGAGTAATAACTTTGGATACGCAGATAGAGGATATGATTGTAAGTTCTGTCAAGAAAAACGACCAAGGCTCCTATCTTGCGATGGCTCCCGACATGATACAGCATATTGTGACGGTTGCCAATAACGAAATAGATAAAATTAAGGATGTTATACCAACTGTTATAATTCTGACTTCGCCAGTGGTGAGAATTTACTTTAAAAAGCTCACGGATCAGTTTATTCCCAATCTGACGATATTGTCATACAGCGAAATTGATTCTACGGCACAGATACAGGCGATAGGCAATATTTCCCTTAATGCCAGGTCAATGACGGGTTAATCTTCCGATACGGCTTTTAAAACGTATATTTATTAGGAATTATACCGCCGGTTGTCGAATTTTACGGCAGCAGCGGATACCACCGTAGTGTGGGAATGCGCGCGGAGGCGTATGTCAGTTGCGGCAATTTCCGCTTTCGGCAGACAAAAATACAGCAAAATCCCCCAAAAACGATAACTGTTTGTATTTCGCGGCAGAAAATATACAGAGAGGGACGTGCTATGGAGCAAAATGTGACAGCACTGATTGCAGAGTATCAGCAGAGCGGAAATATCGTTCTGCGCAATGAAATCGTACTGAAAAACATGGGGCTTGTCCGCGCAACTGCAATGTCCCTCAGAAATATGTATCTGAAATACGGCGACGTGGACGATGTGGTGAACGAAGGCGTTCTTGCACTGATGGAAGCCATAGAAAGCTACGACCCGATGAGAGGCGCAAAGTTTGAGACGTTCGCTTCTCTTAAGATACGCGGCGCGATAATCGATTATATACGAAAACAGGACTGGATTCCGCGGCAGATAAGAAAATTTGCCAAAACACTTGACAAAGCTTACAGTTCGTTGTATAATTTATATAATAGGGTTCCAACTACGCAGGAGATCGCGGAGCATATGGGACTTTCCGAAGAAAAGCTGCTGAAATATATGGCAGAGTCCGCGTGCAGCGTTACTTTGTCCTTTGAGGAGCTATTGTACGAGGATAATTTCAGTGAGCCGTCTGACGCTGCGCCCGCCGATTCGCAGATAATGCGCGAGGAGATGAACCGCGTCATTGCCGAGGCGATATTGCAGCTTAAAGAAAAGGAACGGCAGGTCATAACACTGTATTATTATAGGAATATGAAATATTCGGACATTGCAAAGGCGCTCGGCGTTTCCGAGAGCCGCGTGTGTCAGATAAACGCTAAGGCTACGCTTGCTTTAAAAGCGGCACTTGAGCCTTATATAAAATAGTTCGGGGATCGGAGGAACACATGAACAGAGGCTTTTACTATGCCTGCAACGGCATGATACTTAATCAGCGCTATCTCGACTGCATAGGCAATAACCTGACAAACATGAGCACCTACGGCTACAAGCGGGATACGCTGATAACCAACCGCTTTGACGAGCAGATGATACTGGTAAAGCACCGCGAGGAGCTTTCGGGAACGTTCGCGCACAGATACGTGGACGATTCCTATACCGACCTTGAGCAAGGTTCACTGGAGTATACAGAGTCGCCTTTTGACGTGGCTATCCACGGTGATGTGTACTTTAATGTAGCGGGCTATAACGGTGAGACTATGCTCACCCGCAACGGCGCTTGGGAGCTTGACGGGGAGGGTTATCTTTGTCTGTCCAATTCGGGAAGGATTCTCGGAGAAAACGGCGAGATATACCTTGGTAACAAGGACTTTGTGATCGACGTTGACGGCAGGATATATCAGGACGGACAGCTGGTAGACAGACTGCAGCTGTCATATATAAATCCTGACGCTACGACCGAGAAATTCGGGGCGAACATGTTTACTGCGGTGGAGGCAGGTGATGTTCCCGACGATCTGCCGTTTGATATAATTCAGGGTGCTTTGGAGCGCTCAAATGTGGACGTAAACTATGAACTGACAATGCTGATGAATACGCAGAGGCTTTTTGAAGCGAACAGCACGATATTCCAGCTTTGCGATTCCATGAATCAGCGTGCAGCTTCATTGTGCAAGATAAATAACTGATAATACAGAGGTACATAAATGAATATAGCATTTCATACCGGCAAGACCGCCCTTATTGCCCAGGCACAGGCATTAAGTGTTTACGGAAACAACCTTGCCAACATCAACACCTACGGATATCAAACACAGCGCCCAACCTTTGCGGACACACTGTATTCCGTTCAGCGTGCCACCGAGCCGGAATGGCAGACAGGTCACGGCGCTTACATTCAGAAGACCGATCTGATGTTCTCGGAAAGTATGTTTTACAATACAGATCGCCCTCTTGACTTTGCTATCGCCGGGGAAGGATTCTTTGCGGTGCAGGATCGCTGGGGCAACACCAATTATACCCGCGACGGCGCTTTCGCGATGACTCAGATGGAAAACGGCGAGTGGAATCTGGTGAGCAGCTCGGGCGAGTTTGTGTTGGATTATGAGGGAAACAGGATAGTGGTTCCATTTGACGAAAACGATACCGCGCCGGATTACAGTGCGCTGGCAAAAATGGTGGGTGTGTTTGAGTTTGAAAATCCGTTCGGGATAGAGGCGCTTGGCACAAACCGCTATACGGCGACGGAGAGAAGCGGCGTTCCAACCGCCAACGAAAATATGGAGAAGCTGCAGGGAAGCCTTATTGCTTCCAACGTAGACCTTGCGACTATGATGGTAAAGCTTATTGAAACGCAGAGAGCGTATCAGCTTAGCTCACGCGTCGTAACAACAGCAGACGAACTTGCCAACATAGCCAACAACCTGAGATAAACGGAGAATTAAAATGGTTCATGATTTAAGCAACCTTTCCCCAATAGCGATTGACTGCATGAAAGAGCTTGGCAATATCGGCTCAAGCAGTGCGGCTAACTCGCTTTCGGCTATGCTCGGCAAAACCGTCAAGATGAGGGTTCCAGATGTTCGCGTTCTGGAATACCAGCAGGTCATCGACGAACTGGGCGGTGCTGAGAAGATCATTACGGGTATTCTTGTCCCGCTTGGCGGAGATATCAAGGGCATGATGATGTTTCTGCTTCAGGAGGGCTTCGCAAATGTGGTTATAAACACATTTATGCAGAAAGATGACGTTTCACTCCATTCCCTTAACGAAACGGAGCAGTCTACGATACTGGAAATGGGAAATATTATGGCAGGGTCATACCTGAATGCTCTGTCCGATCTTACCGGTCTATCGATGGAAATGACTGTGCCGTCAATGAATGTGGATATGCTCGGCGCGATATTGAATGTAATGCTGGTGGAGTTTGCGGAGGTCGGAGATACCGTTCTGTTTATTGATAACGGTTTTGTTATTGATAATGTGGATATAAAATCCAACATTATACTTATTCCTGAGATGGAATCCCTTGACATTTTAATGAAGAAGCTCGGTGTATATTAATGAGTAACATAACTATCGGCATTTCCGACTTAAAGGCGTGCAGAGCGCCTGATGTTCTGGTTACATACGCTCTGGGGTCTTGCGTCGGAATATGTTTAATTGACAGCGTGGCGGGGGTCGGCGGACTTTCGCACATAATGCTTCCCGACAGCTCGGGAATGTCCAACGCAGGTTCTATGCCCATGAGGTTTGCGGATACGGCGATACCGCTTCTGGTACAGAAGATGTCCCTGATGGGAGCAAATAAGGGAAGAATGAAAGCAAAGATTGCGGGCGGTGCGGTAATGTTTGCCACATCAAACGATAAATTCAACATAGGAGAGCGCAATGTGCATGCGGTAAGAGCCGCGCTGAATCAACTGCGGATTCCTATAATTGCCGAAGACACTGGACTGGACTACGGACGAACTGTATTCTTTTATCCCGAAACGGGGATAATGGAGGTCAAAGCGGCAACAAGGAGCACTAAACGATTATAAAAATTAAGAAATTTAACTGTGTAGAACAACAATACGAGAACCCCCGATTTATCGGGGATTTTTTGTAGCTGTTATGCAACCACCGCGTTAAAAAGGGTAGTTTATTGTTAGGAGCGTGTTTAGACAATAGGCTAAGAAGAATTGAACCGCGGAGGTGTGAATGATGAATGACAATGAAATTGTCGATATGTATTGGGAGCGAAATGAATCGGCGATAAGAGAAACGGACAGAAAATATGGGAGATACTGTACAATAATAGCGATGAATATCCTTTGCAAAACAGAGGACGCGGAGGAAATCTGCAATGACACATGGCTTGCGGCGTGGAACTCTATTCCACCCAACAGACCCGAGGTGCTGAAAACCTACCTTGGAAAGATAACGCGGCGGCTGTCGCTGAAAAGATGGCGCGATATGAGCAGGGAAAAGCGCGGAGGCGGAACGGCGGCTGTTGCGCTGGAAGAACTGGGGGAGTGCGTTCCGTCAGGCGTCCGCGCGGAGGACAGCTTTGATACAAATGTTCTTATTGGTGCGCTTAACGCTTTTGTCGCTTCGCTGCGTGAAAACGAAAGGCGGGTGTTTATCTGCCGCTACTGGTATATGGACTCAATTGAGAAAATAAGCGGGGACTTCGGGTACAGCAGCGGCAAGGTAAAGTCCATGCTTTTCAGAACGCGGTTAAAACTGACCGCGTATTTAAAAAAGGATGGTTTGTTATGAAAGCAGAAAATATTCTTGATTCACTGGAAAATATTGACGACGTGTACATTTCCGAGGCGAGAAACGGCAGAGCTTCGGATAAGTCCGCCGTAAGGATAGCTTTGATACTGGCGGCAGCGGCGGTTTTGCTGCTTTGCGGGTTTGCTGCGTATGAGGCGGGTCTGGTGGACGAATGGTTTCAGAAGCCCTCCGCTGACCCTGTGGAAACAGTGCGAAGCGCCATAGAAAATCAATTGGAAAAGGAATACACGATAGCCGTGCAGATTGAGGAGATATCCGTGGACGCGGAGGAGACTGCCGCGGCGCGTGAGAGATATATAAACAGCGAACTTGCGCGGGAGCGGGGCTGGTCGGAGGAGCTTCTTTCAAGCCGTTTCACAGTGGTCTGGGCGAAATATTATATTGAATACGACCATACAAAGACATTTATTGACGACGGATATACAGAGCAGTATTTCTATCTTATTGAAGATAACAGAAACTGGACAATTGTTGAAAATACATCCCCGTGGGTAGAGGATAAATAAAATGATATATGTTGATTTAGCCGCCGAGCTTGCTCCGATGGTAGCCTGCCCGTTTGGAAGCGGGTATAGGGAGTATGAGCCGTGCGAAGCGCTCAGACCGTATGTGCGCTGCTTCTGGACGGGCGAGGGAAAGGACGGCGGTCTGGTAGTCCCCGACATTTGTGCGGATATTATATTCGATTTTGATAAAAATACCGTGTTTTTCTGTGGCGTAAACGATAGACCGTTTCAGGCGTCTGTCAGAACCCGAAGCTTCGGTATACGTTTTTACGCGTGGACGGCGGTGCTATTTTCGGAGGATACGCTGCGGGGAACACTGAATGGCGCCTTTGAGCTTGGGGCGCATTTCCGCCGATTTGAAAGGGAGCTTGCGTCGCGGATATTTGCCGCCGAAACGACCGAGCAGCGTATAGCGCTTTCGGAGAGGTTTCTTGTGAATAATATCCGAGATCGGCGCTGCGGACTTTTCACGCAGGCGCTGGGGGAAATAATTGAGTGGCAGGGAGCATGCTCTGCGGGCAGGATATCGAAGGAGCTTCACATAAGCGCGCGGCAGCTTGAGCGGGTGTTCGCGGAGTATTCGGGGTTATCCCCGAAGAAAATGGCGGAGCTGGTGAGATATCAGTGCCTGTGGCGCGATATTTTGTTCGGGCGGGACTTTAATGCGGCGGAAAAGGCGCTGGAGTACGGCTATGTCGATCAATCCCACCTGCTGAGAGATTTCAGAAGATTTCACACCATGTCCCCCGCCGCGGCGAAGCGGAACGCGCTGGGTATTTTTGACGAAGTGATAAATAATTTATAACAAGGGAATTACCGTACGCTCGGCAGCCGCGTTAAGCAGGATTATTAGAGCGTTAATGTGAATATGCACCCAATATGTCGCGTTTTTACAATACAATTTGTCCGAAATGTGTTATAATATAAAAAACGCTCAAAGCTTAAATTCGGGCTGACGGCGGTTCTGTTAAATTAAGGAGGTATATGCAAATGGATTTGCTTGGGGTGGGGATATATGTCAAAAACAGTCCCGAAGCCGTTGAATTGTATAAGTCGGCTTTTGGTCTGGAGCTTGGCTATCATGTGCTTAACGACGACGGTACATATTTTCATTCAGAACTGACAAAGAACGGTGAGAACTTCTGTTCCGTTGTTGAGGCAAAGGAGGCAAAGAGCGTCGTTTATAATCCCATTCAGCTTGGTCACACCTTTGAAACACGCAGGGAGCTTGAACACGCGTTCTTGGTTTTAAAGGACGGCGGCAAGGTTGAATTGGATATCTGCGAATTGCCTTGGAGCCCTTGCGCGGCGATAGTAGCGGACCGCTTCGGCGTGAATTGGTATCTAACTCTGCGGCAGCATAGACCATCCGATGACTGGACGCCCGAAAGCGGAGATTGACTTATCGGGTCGCTATGCTATGATTAGCGGCTGAACGGTCAAATAAAACCTGTATCGGCTGATTAAATCTAAAATCAGGAGGTTATTATGAACGAAAAATTTAATGAAATTTATGAAAAAGCGCGCGGGTTTATCTACCGCAACGCGCGTCCGCTCGATCTCGCGCTCTGGAAATATCATTTCGAGAACGGAAACCGCGAGGACGTTCTCACCGCGCTTATGGCATATCAGAACGCGGACGGCGGCTTCGGTCACGCGCTGGAGGCGGACAGCTTCAACCCCAATTCCGCGCCCATTCAGACATGGACCGCCTGTGAGGTTTTAAGTGAGATAGGCTTCACTGACGGAACTCACCCTATTATAAGGGGCATTCTGCGCTACCTTGACAGCGGTCTGGATTTCTCGGAGAAGCACAACCAATGGCTTAATTCCGTAAAAACCAATGCCGACTATCCCCACGCGGTATGGTGGGACTATTCCGACAAGGTTGAGAATTACAACCCCACTGCTTATCTCGCGGGATTTATCCTCCGCTTCGCCGATAAGGACAGCACGTTGTACAAAAAGGCGGAGAAGATCGCGCGGCAGGCTTACGAATGGTTCGTTTCCGCCGTTCCTTACGGGGACAACCACAGCGCCGCCTGCTTTGTCGCGCTGTACGGATATCTTAAGGAAACGGGCAGCGGGCTTGTGGATATGCGGGAATTTGTGGACAAGCTTAAGGAGGAGGTAAACGCGAATATCTGCCGTGATACCGAAAAATGGAGAACGGAATATGTCACCCTGCCCTCGAAATTTATCGGCAGCAAGGACAATATGTTCTATGCGGGCAACGAGGAGCTTGTACAAAAGGAACTGGAGATCACACGCGAAAGCCAGCTTGGAGACGGCTCTTATATTGTGCCGTGGCTGTGGTATAACGAGTATAAGGAGTACGAGCTTGCGGCGAACTGGTGGAAATCAAGAATATTGATAGACAAGATACGGTTCCTTAAAGCGTTCGGATAAGGGGTGTCATGAAAAAGGAATTTTCAAGCGCTCCCGAAACAATGAAAACAATGGATAACTGGGGCGTTCACTGGGCTGATTTAGTAACAGCGCTTCCCTCGCCGCTTTTTCTGGTGACCGCCTATAAATCCAACGGGCAGCCCAACGCCTGCCTGCACTCGTGGGCATGCTTCAACGGCAACGACAGCGGATTTTACGCGGTATTGTCCAGCGTGAATAAGTCGGGACATATGTACAAAACCATTCATGAAACGGGTGTGGCGGTGCTGAATTTTCCCACCGCGGCCCTCAGTGAAAAATACTTTGCGACCGTCGCAAACAACGGCTTTGACACCGACGAGATAACCGCGTCGGGCTTCACAGTCGAGCCGGCGGCAATAGTGAATGCTCCGCGCATAAGGGAGTGCTTTCTGAATATCGAATGCCGATTCCTGTGGGAGCGGGAGATAAAAGAGGGCGACTATCACGTGCTGATGTGCCTTGAAGCGGTCAATATCGCGATGGACGAGGACAGGCTCGACGAGAGGAAAAAGGGCAGATATGGAGAAACAGGCTACGTTTACAACGTTTGCGGTGTGGTGAATCCCGACAACGTTGATGACCAGCAAGACGGGATAATCGTTTTAAATAGACTTATACAAGAGTAAAAAGGTATTGCTTTGGAGAGAGAATATTTAAAAATACGAATCA
>CAJTMU010000059.1 GCA_910577365.1 uncultured Oscillospiraceae bacterium
CAGAGCCTTAAGCCTTCGCTCCTCCCGCTGCTTCCTCTTTCCCCGAATCATCGCTCCATGGGCCCTGTTTCAGCCCTGCTCTCCCCCTACAGCCGCTTATAGTCCAAACTGATCTTGTCTGATAAAAGTGCGATAAATTCCGAATTGGTGGGCTTTCCCTTTGAGGTATGAACTGTGTATGAAAAAATCTTTGTCAGCACGTCAATATCTCCCCTGTCCCAAGCGATTTCGATAGCGTGGCGGATAGCCCGCTCAACGCGCGACGAGGTTGTTTGATAACGCTTTGCCACAGTGGGATAAAGAAGCTTTGTAATGCAGTTTATCATTTCATCGTTGTTTACCGAAAGCATTATCGCCGTGCGGAGATAGTGGTAACCCTTGATGTGCGCCGGAATACCTACTTGATGAATTATCTCAGTCACAGCGCATTCAAGCTCGGTCTCATCGGGTGCGCCCTTAGGCTCTTCCGCGCCGCCGCACATATGATTTATCTTTGACACCAGAAATTCAGGGTCAACCGGCTTTACCATAACATATGAAGCTCCAGCCGACATAGCTTCCCGCTCAAGATTCGGGTCGCTTATGTTGGAAACAATGATTATATTTGGAACGTATTTCTTTTCATACTTCAGCCGCCTTATAACCTCCACTGCGTCGCAGTAAGGCATTTTAGCCTCCAATACCGCCACGTCGGGCGCTTCGGATTTTATCGAATTAAGCACCGAATTACCGTCGCAGTGCCGCGTTATCGCGTACATTCCCGAGTTTTTAAGAGCACCTGCCCAAGCCATACCGCAGTCCGCGGTGTCATTTCCGATAAGTACCTTGATCTGATTTGTCATTTCTTTTTAATCCTCCATACTGTTTATATGCCTATACTCGGCTTCCTCCGAATGTCGGGAAAATGCGGCATTGAGTATGTGCTGCGCGCAGTTAATCCCATTATTTGATAAATTTATAAAATATTTCCATTCGGTATTTTCTATAATAACATAAAATGGAAAATATTTCAAGTATATTTTTCAAATTTTTTTCATTCGCCTTCAATTGCTCCGTTAAAACGTCAAACGTAACGCAAAAGCGATAACAATCGCGATTTCACGGAGCAATATTCTTCAAACCGGAGCAGATTGCCGTCGAAATAACCATAATCAGCCCGCAATACAATGATATTGGCTGCTAAGATTTATTTACATATGTTAATATTCTTAACATCTGCAAAATTGCTTTTATAGTTGTTAATATTTATTTACACAAACAAATCTTTACTATCTCTAACGAATCACGGTGATAAAAAAATTTTATGCTTTTAAGCAGATCTGACCTTGATTATGTTACTGCTAAGATATGCCGACTTAAAGCTTTGCTGCTCTTAAGCTACATTGTAACAAAACTAATTGTAAAAAAATTCCCACACCCTGACAACTCTCTGTGCAGGTTGTCGGGGTGTGGGAAATTAATGTATGGGAGGTCTCTTTACGTTTGCTGTATCCCCTTTGCTCCAGAATTTTATGCTTCTCTTTGTTAATAATCAGAAATTTTCAGGCTGCTAAAAATTTTTGCCTTTGTCAGCCGACCGCTTCAGGAGCTAAAGACCTAAGATTTTGAGCACGATACATGATGCCTAAAATCTGCTAACAAACTTTGAACTAAAAAGCAAAAAATAGTGCGAGTTGGACACTTTGTGAAGCTATGAAGCTAAACATGACACTAAAGCATTATTTCTTTATAAAACAGATAATTCAGCGGGCGGACATGAATTCAGTCCGTGCAGTGTTGAGCGGCTTTTCGCATATGGAGAAATCCCCCGAATTCGTTTTTCCTGAATTATGCCCTTCTCACTTATATAATATGACTTCTGCCATCTTCCAAAAGAATCAGCCTCGGTATTATTGTGACAAAACGAAAATTAATTTTTTAAAATTATTAGTGTAATAGCCGCATTTACATTTATGTTAACATTTACAATATACTATTCACTATTGCAGTCCTGTGCGGATAGGAGCGGTTTTTCGCTGCTATTGCGAAAGGTTCTGGATTCATAATTTCGGGTGATCTCCAACACTTTTTTAGATAGACACAGCACTGCGAAAAGATTGGGTATAGCCATAAGACCATTGACTGTATCGGATATGTCCCACACCATGCTAAGCTCTATGCAGGCTCCTACGACTCCCATAACAACAAATGCCGCTTTAAAAGGTATCACCGCTTTTTCTCCAAAGAGGAACACCGCCGCCTCTGAGCCGAAATGGCTCCAGCCAAGCACTGTGGAGAACGCGAACAACAGAACCGCCGCTGCCAACAGTTTTCCCGCTGCACCTCCGAAGCTGCCCGAAAAGGCATAGGTGGCAAGTCCAACACCGTTAAGCGGCGCTATCTCAACCGATTCTATCAGCGGACGCGTTTTTTCTTCATCCAGCCAGAGCAGAGCGCCCGCCTCGTCCCGCGACTGTATGCCGCGGATAGTCATGATATTCGAGAACGTGATATCGCCCCCGTCCAACGCCAGTGTAAATTCCCCACCGTAGGCAGTATGACAGCGCTGCTCTTTGCCTTCGCCCACGACCGGACAAGGAACTCCGTCGGAAAAAAGCCCCCCGCTTTCGGTCAGCGCGAAATACTGTGTATCAACAGTGATATTATTCAGCGCTTCGGAAGCGGATGGCGCTCTGCATGGGCTTGCAAGCAGCACAAACGCCGTAAGGGAACACATCACCACGGTGTCAAAGAACACCTCAAAAACGCTCCACATTCCCTGCACCGCAGGCTCTTTCACGTCGCTTGCGGCGTGCGCCAAAACCGAAGTGCCCAATCCCGCTTCATTTGAGAACACGCCGCGGCGTATCCCGTAAGAAATGGCTTTTTTAACCGCAAATCCCGCGATTCCGCCGCCTACCGCGCCAAAACCGAAAGCACCTTCAAATATTCCACTAAGCATGGAGGGGATACGAGGCGCGTTCGCTATAAGAATATAAAGCGAACCGATTATATAAAACCCTGACATCAGCGGCACTATTTTTGCGGTTATGCTGCCTATGCGCTTTATACCGCCAGCCATTACAGCCGCCGCGCAGCCTGCCAGCACTATTCCCGTAACGATCGGCGCTATCCCGAAATTTACGCTCAGAGCCTCCGCCGCCGCGTTCATCTGCGCCATATCGCCCATTCCGAACGCCGCAAGCACGCATAGTCCCGCGTATATTACCGAAAGCGGTTTCGCAAGCGGCTTTGTAATGCGCCTTTCCGCGAGGCCATCATGGATATACCTCATAGCGCCGCCGCGCCAAACGCCCTTTTTATCCTTTTTTCTATAAAATATTCCCAGAACATTCTCCGCGTAACCCGTCATCATGCCAAGGACCGCCGAGACCCACATCCAGAATACCGCACCCGCGCCGCCGACTGCGAGTGCCGTAGATACTCCCGCTATATTACCCGTTCCGAGCGTTGCTGCAAGAGCGCTGCACATCGCGTGGAACTGCGAGACCGACTCAGTTTTTTCCGTTCTGACCGTGTTTCGGCGTTTTTTTTCAGCAGAGCTTTGCTCCCTTTTCTTTTTATCGTGCCCGGCAAACACGGTTTTTTTCATGCAATGACCAAAGCGGCGAAGCTGAAAAAATTTGCTGCGCAGTGTAAAATGTGCCCCCGTAAACAGCATAAGCGCCAGCATGGGCACTCCCCAGACGATGCCGCTTATTTTGCCGTTTATTTCCGCGAGAAAATTCATTTTGCCGCCTCCCATCGTGGTTGTCCGTTTTATTATATTCGCGTAAACGGTCTATTATTTTCCTTTCTGAAAAAATCCGCAAAAACGGCTAGCAAAAATCTGTTAAATTGTCAATAAGTTGTTTTTAGTGGTGTTGGGCTTTCATTAAAGATTGTGGTATTTCAGCCAAGCCTGTTACCTATTGATTTGCAGATAATTGCCGCCTGAATTTTGGCAACAAACCAAGAAAACAAAGCGGAAAATAATACCCTTAGGCAGCACTTTGCAAATTAACGGTTTCAATGTTCTTTTTCTATTGCATTTTGCTCTATAATATGTTATACTTTATATACGGCACTCTGTTTGGAAAGAAGGTATCCTTATGAAAATAGGCGTTTCCACCGCCTCGCTTTACCCGCTTCATCTGGAGGACGCGTTCTCCGAACTGGCTAAGCTGGGAATAAAAAACGCGGAGGTCTTCGCGAACAGCATGACGGAGGGCGGAGAACCTTGTGTATCGCTTGTGTCAAAGATTCAACAGCGCTACGGCATGACAGTCACCTCATTCCACCCGTTTTCCTCGCCTATGGAAAGCGTATTCCTGTTTTCAGACTATGACCGCAGGATAGACGAAATGATGACGATGTACCGCGGTTTTTTCGAGAGCATGAATACCCTTGGCGCAAAAATATTTGTGCTTCACGGAGCTATACTCAGCAGCAAATGCTCTCCGGAACACTACTGCCGCCAATACCGTCTGCTGGCGGAGGCGGGGCGCGAATACGGAATTACCGTGGCGCAGGAGAACGTTTGCTACTGCATGAGCGGACGGCTGGAATTTCTTGAGATGATGAAAAGAGAGCTTGGTGAGCTTGCGCGTTTCGTGCTGGATCTGAAACAGGCTCGGCGCAGCGGGGAGGACCCTTTCAACTATATAACCTCGCTTGGAAACAGTATCGTTCACTGCCATGTAAGCGATGGCAATGACAAACATGACTGTCTTCCCGTTGGAGATGGATGCTTCGATTTCCCGCGGCTTGTCAGGGAACTCTCCGGCGTTGGATTTGACGGCGCCTATATAATAGAACTATACCGCAACAACTACAATGGATTTGATACGCTGAAAGAATCTGCGGACAGGCTTGCTGAAATAGTTTGCTCCCAAATGTGATATGAGTGTGAAATTATTTTCTCAGTTTCTCAAATTACTTGACTTTGTGCGAATTTTGTGATATCATGCATATTGAGCTTATAAAACGCGTTTTATATTACATTATTTTGAAAAAGTTGCTCAAAGTGACAAAAACTACGGAAAAATCTTAAAATAGCGCTTAACATTTATTATATAATGTGGTATAATAAACATAAAGTGTATATTATACGCTTTAGCCCGTAAAAAGTGTTTATGCGCTTATGCTCAGGTGCAATATGCATTTGTTCAGTCTTTAATGTATCCACACAATAGCGGATAATTATACCGTTATTTCTTTGTTCTTAATGAAAAATAAATCTACGGCTTATGCAGGCTTGTTATTTCTTTAATTTTTTAAATCAAAATCTTTTGCAGCTATAATTGTGCTGCCGTGTAATTATATATTCAACCGTTTATCTGACAGGGGAAGTGATTATTTATGGACGCAAAAAACAAAAAGAAAAAAATACGATACATCAAGATACGCGAGGAGCAAGCAAAGACTCCGAGGAAAAAGAAAAAAAGCAGAACCATGAAAAATCTGGGGCACGCTTTGACCATTGTAGGCACGACATTCTCCTCAATGCTGCTTATCATTGTTATCATGCTTTGTATCGTGGTCACGGTACTCACAGTTTATGTGCTGGACTTTGCTGACACCAGTTACGACGCCAACCTGCGTGACGTTGAGATGAAGTACACCAGCTTTATCTATGCTTACGACAAGGACGGCAACGAGGTGGAGATAAAGCGCCTTGCTCAGGAAGAAAACCGTATCTGGGTAAACTATGAGAATATGTCACCGAATATAATCAACGCGGTGGTGTCTACTGAGGACAAGCGCTTTTATGAGCATGACGGAGTTGACTGGAGAAGAACGGTTTATGCACTCGGCGCGGACGTGCTTAATCTTTCCGCAGCGGGACAGGGCGGCTCTACCATCACGCAGCAGCTTGTAAAGAACATTACGGGCGACGACGAAACTACTTGGGAGCGTAAGCTGCGCGAGATATTCCGCGCGCTTTCGCTGGAAGAAAAATATACCAAGATAGACATAATAGAGAGCTATCTTAACCGCATATGGTTTGGAAACACAATCTATGGCATAGGCGCGGCTTCCGCGTACTATTTCGACAAGGAAGCCTCGGAACTGACCGTAGCTGAAGCTGCTATCATATCCGGAATGATACGCAATCCGGGAAAATATTCCCCGTATGTCGATCTTGAACTTTGCAAGGAACGACAGGAATACGCACTGGAAAATCTTTACGAGCAGGGCTATATCAACACGCAGGAATATGAGGCAGCGCTTAAGGAAAAGGTTCAGTTCGCAAGACCCGTTTACGGAGACGATTTCGGGTATGTGGACGCGAGGACGCTGATTCAGGAGCTTGAGGATAAAGAGGACGAGGAAAAACCCGATGACGGATACGAGGCGTACAAGTGGAACGGCGACTATACCGTTACGCAGAACTGGTATGTCGACGCGGCGATAGAACAGGTCATAAACGACTACGCGGGCGAGAAGGGCATTACCTATACCTCAGCGAGAAAAGAGCTTTACAACGGCGGCTACAAGATATACATTAACATGGATATCGAAAAACAGAATATTCTTGAGGAGAAATACGCCGATCCTTACACTGTGCTTTCGTCGTATAATATCAGCGCCCCTCCCGAGGATCTGCTTCAGTCCGCGTTTGTAATTATGGACTACTCGGGAACGGTACTTGCGGTGGCGGGCGGTCTGGGCGAAAAGCCCGGCAACAGCGTGTTTAACCGCGCCACTCAGGCGGTGAGAGCGCCCGGCTCTACCATGAAGCCCATCGCGACCTATTCAACCGCCATACAGAGAAATCTTATAACCTACTCCACACTTGTTCCCAACAAGGCGTTTGAGGTAATAAACGATGAAGGCACGGGCACCAAGCTCTGGCCCAGGAACTATGTAACGCTGAACGGCGTAGGTTCATACGGCGACGGAACTCCCACGCCCGTATGGCAGGCGGTCAGAGAGTCACTCAACTCCATTGCGGCAAGGCTGTGCCGCGAGCTTACCCCACAGGTGTGCTACAATCAGCTTACGCAGAACCTGGGCTTTACCACTATCACCGAGATGGATATCGCCTACTCGCCCATGGCGTTGGGAGCGCTCACGCAGGGCGTAAAGCTATACGAGCTGGCAGCGGCATATCAGGTGTTCGGCAACGGCGGCATTTACTACGAGCCGAAAATGTACAGCAAGGTTTTGGACAGCCGCGGGAACGCGGTGCTGGAGCAGGATTTCTTTGGAACGCAGGCGCTGGACGCGGACGCCGCTTGGATAACCAACCGCATGATGCGCACTGTTATCACCTCGCCGACTGGCACGGGGCACTACGCACAGCTTGACAACGTTGAGGTTATCGGCAAGACGGGCACCTCAAACGACGAAAAAAACCTGCTGTTCGTGGGTTGTACCCCCGAATACGTTGGGGCGCTGTGGTTGGGCTACGATGACGCGAGAGAGATACACAGTTCCGACGGCTGGAGGGCGGTCGCTTCGATTTGGAAAACGGTGATGCAGGATATTCAGGACACATCGTCGATAATGAAATTCACGCCCGACTCCTCCGTTGTGGAGCGCTCCTACTGCATGGACACGGGACTTCTCGCCACAAACAAGTGTACCAAAACAGATGTCGGATACTACCGCAAGGAAAACATTCCCGACTTTTGCACGGGCAAGCATGAGGAAATTCAGCAGGAAATTCAGGATAAGTGGGCGGCGATCGACGAAGGACACCTTGAAGGGGTTCACAGACAGCTTAACAATCGCTGAACCGATTAACAACAGACAGCGCGCGGGTATGGTAAGCCCGCGCGCTGTGTTTTGCGGCAAAGCCGCGTTGCGTTTACTCTACTTCAAGATCCTCGAGCAATCTTGCTACCTCGCTCATGCTTTTAAGCCGTATTCCGTCGACCAGCAAGGCGGCGTCGGCAGGATTTATCTGCGTGATGGGGGTGGAATATACCGCCAGCGGTTCTTCTGCGCCCTCCTCAAAAAGAGCCATCGTATTGCCGTACTCCCGCAGTATAAAGCATTGCTCACCGCTGAACGACGGCTCTGCCGCTATTGTGCCGTATGCCGCCGCACAGCCCAGCACAGTGACCGCGGCAGCGGTGGAAATGAATTTTTTAAACATTTTATCGCCTCCTTTTACCGTTATTTTCAACCATGGCGCTGAAAATATTCAATATTAAAATAATAATTTATGCCGATAAGATATGTTGACAACAGGCAGAATGCTTTTAATTAATGTAGACCTAAATCCGGTTATATAAAAAATTTCCCGCTCCGCTGCAAACAACGCTGATTTTTGCGCAAAATGCTGAATAATGTGTTAAGCATTTACAGCCATATTGCGCAAAACCTTGCGTTGTTTGCTCTTTTACAGCAGATTGCGGGAAACTCATGCGTGGGAGATCGCTTTACATCTGCCTTCAGCACATTTGACTGCTTAATATTTAAATGATTTATGGAAGCTCAGCAAATTTATAAGCTATTATTTTCAGAAAATTTTGCGACCATCTTTTTCAAAATTCGTCTTAATAGATAAGCTTAAAAACTGTCAGAGTTCAGACAGGTACAATAAGGGGTGGAAACATGGGCGCATGCAAAATGAATGATGAAGAAATCGTAGATATGTTTTTCAGCCGCAACGAATCCGCAGTGTCCGAAATAAAAGTGCTTTACGGGAGGCTGATATACAGCGTTGCATACGGTGTGCTTCGCTGTGCGGAGGACGCGGAGGAATGCGAAAACGAGGTCTATATGCGGGCATGGTCGAGCATACCACCGGCAAGACCGCAGAGCTTGTCCGCATATCTGTGCAAAATAGCCCGCAGCGCAGCTCTGGACAGATATCGGCATGATCATGCTGCCAAGCGCGGAGAAGCATTGCCGATAGAGGAACTGGAAAACTGTATCCATTCCGATTCATCGGCGGAGGACAGGCTCTCCGAAAGAGAGCTTACTGCTCTGCTGAACCGATTTCTTAAATCACAGGACTACAACACCCGTATTATTTTCCTGAGACGCTTTTGGTTTTCGGATAGTATCTCTGAAATAGCAAAGCGGCTTCATGTGAGCGAGAGCATGGTGAAATCGCGCATTTCGCGAACGCTTAAAAAGCTTCGGGAACATTTAAAAAGCGAAGGATACTGACGGTTGAAAATTATTTGAAAAACAAACATGCAAAATTCAAGAAAACATTAAGATAAGGAGGAAATTTTATGAATGATAAACTTAACAACGCTCTTAACGAAATAGACGAACGGCTGATAGAAGAAGCGGCTTACGCATATCGGGCAGAGCGGAATGGGCTTAAAGCAGCAAGAAATATCGGGTTTTCCGTATTCGGAGTGGCTGCGGCTGCCGCGGTACTCACTTTCGGCATAAGCCATCACCTATCTTCGCTGCCTGAAAAAGTCAACCTGCTTCCCACGGAATCGGGTGAAGCAAGCAATAATATTGCCAATGCTATCGCGGAGAACTCGCTAAAGACTATTTCTGTTGAACGGATAGACATATCGGACGTTGACCCCGCGCGAATTTCCGACTGCTCTCCGTATTTTATAAACGCTGGAAACGAATGGAAAATATTTGATAATGACGGAAATGTGCTTAACAGCGGTAATACCATTGTAGTTATGGATTTCAACGGATATTGGGTGGAATACGATATCACCGATTCCGACGGTGTTATAGACGAACTGCTGGACATAAGAACTGCTCTCGGCAAGGCGGAGGATGTGCTGGGTGCTACGCTGCTGCCCGGAAACGCAGGTTTATCCATGGGGCTTTATAGGCTCAGCGAAAATGATATATCACATACAATCACTGCATTTTTTGACGACGGAAGCTGTCTTAACTACCGCCTGAAATGCGATACCAATCATGAGCAATGGACGATGTCACTGCTTTCCGATAGTCCAGACTATCTGGAGGACAAGGACTTCGGTGCTGATTTCTTCCGCGAGGAAAGAGCAGGCGTGTACGACTCCGTGCGATTCAGTGACGGATACGGCGCTTATATCTGCGACAATAACGGGGAAATACGCGTGGTGGAGCATACCGAGGATGGTTATTTCGGGCATCTGCCTTTCGGCGGCAAGGAGTATATCTATACGCTTGAAAATACCGAAACTGGCAGGCGGGAGAAATATTGTGTAAAGGAGAACGGCGATGCGCTTTTTACAAGCGAGGATTTTCTGGCAGTAGGCGGCTCAGAGCATCAGGACGATCCCCAAAATATAGCTATGCCTTCATGGATGAATATAATAGACGATATGGGTTCGGGGGAGCAGAATGCCATCGGCGCTTCCAAGGTATATAATCTTTCTTATGCGCCCGACTATAACGGCATCGCGCTGCAATTTCTGGAGGACAGTGACGGAAAGCTGTTTCTGTATGATTTTGAGTGGCTGTATCCCTGTAAAATCAAGAAAGACGAGGTTAGTATCGACTCTTACACCATGACTATAAATCTTTTTCCCGAAGGGCGCGAGATGACGGGTGATGTAATATTGGGGGACGGCGTGAAAATGCTGTTCGACGGCGAAACGTGGACGCTTGCGGAAGATACTGAACTCAATATCAACGAGCGGGGTACGCCAAAGAGGATAACTCTTTACAAAGGGACAAAATTTACCGCGGATATACGGCATCTTCCTGAAAATCCCACGGAAGAAGACGAAACAGGTGAGGATAGCAACGAAGCCGTTGGCTTTACGGACAATGAAACAGGTTTCCTGCCAATCTCAAATCAAATCTTTAATATGCAATATCCCGAGGGATATGAGGGACAGAATCTCCAATTTTTCACAGACAACAACGGCTGCCTGTTCCTAACTGACTTTACATGGACATACCCCTGCCAAGTAGAGGATCTGAGCCGTTTACAGGAGAATTTTTATAAGATATACATCGATTTCTGGCCGGAGGGCAGAGAACTTCCCGAACGCGATATAAACGCCAGCACGGGGGCGTTCATATCTGACGATACTCTGATATTTGATATGAATACTACGCTATATATCGTTCAGAACGGCAGCGATACGGAAATAGTTATTCCTAAGGGAACGGTATTCGAGGCTTACGATAACGCTCCCGCGGGTCTTGACCCCGACGAGCTGAGAGAATACTGGACAAATCTTATATCGAGCGTTCCCGATCCGAATTTCCTGTATCCCGTGGGCGGCGATTACGCTATAACAGCTCATATGTACGGACATACGCCCGAAAGCGGCTATTACAATCATAGAGGCATAGATATCGGCATAATTCTCGGTGAGTCTGTGCTGGCTGCCGCAGACGGCGAGGTCATTCTCGCGGAATGGTATCATGGTCTTGGAAAGTGTGTTATGATCGAGCACGCGGACGGCGTGGTTACGGTCTACGGTCACTGCGACGAACTGTATGTAAGCAAGGGCGACGCCGTGACGCGCGGTCAGAAGATAGCGGGAGCGGGTTGTACGGGATTTGCGTCTGACGTAACTCTTCATTTTGAAGTGAGAATAAACGACGAACCGGTAGACCCTGCAATGTTCCAATATCAGATATATGTCAACGGCAAGCTTTCGGAACGCACAACGTTTGAATAATAATCAATGACAAGACTTATTTAATTATCTTATCGCCCGACATTCTGCCGCTGTCGGGCGTTTTTTAATGAATTGTACACATTATATTACTAAAAATTCCAGTCAAATGAATAATTTATGAAAATCACAAAAATCTCGGATAACCCCTTGATTTCTTGCCAAAAATAGGATATAATAAGAAATACAGCATAATTTACGATGTATGGAGGACAGATATGAATTTAACTATGCTTATTTCTGAGGCGGCGGGCGCTCCTGAGGGAGCTGCCGGTGCGGCAAGCCTGCTTACCCTTATTGTTCCTGTTTTACTGATGGTCGCGATTTTCTATTTCCTTATCGTGCGTCCCGAAAAAAAGCGCAACAAGGAAATGCAGAATATGCTTAACAGTATTCAGGTGGCGGACGAGGTTATAACAAACGGCGGCATCATCGGGCGCGTTCTTTCTGTTAAGGAAGACACCGTGCTTATCGAGACCGGCTCCGACAGGACAAAGATACGCGTTCTGAAATCGGCTATCGCCAAAAACAATACCGTTCACGAGGCCGCCGCGGAACAGGCTCCCGCCAAGCTTAAAAAGAGCAAGGACAAGCCGACCGAGATCAAATAAAAACGTAACGGGGCATTTGCCCCGTTTTGTTTATGTCCGCGCCTGCGAAAAATCTTAAGTAAATATCCCCGCTATTGCCGATATTGCCGCGCATATGACTATTCCCGCAATGGTGGGGATAACAAATCCGAGCGCCGCCCAGCGCCAGCCGCCCGCCTCCTTTTTTATGGTGAGAAGCGAGGTGGAACAAGGGAAATGCATCAATGTAAACACTATCACGCACAGTGCCGTTACCCATGTCCAGCCGTTCGCAGTGAATAGCTCCGCCATCTGCGCGGGGGCAAGCTCCGACAGTCTGCCCTGCTCCATATAAGCCATAATTATCAATGGTATCACTATCTCGTTCGCGGGCATTCCCAGCAGAAACGCCGTAACTATCACCCCGTCCATTCCGATAAGTCTGCCAAACGGATCAAAAAAATTTGTGATGTGACTGAGCAGTGTACCGTCGCCCACAGTGATATTGGCAAGAAGCCAGATGACAAGACCCGCGGGCGCGGCTACCGCCGCCGCTCTCCCAAGAACAAAAAGCGTTCTGTCAAGAAGCGACCGCACAAGCACCTTTCCGAACTGAGGGCAGCGGTATGGCGGAAGCTCCAGCGTAAATGACGACGGTTCTCCGCGGAGTATCGTTGCCGAAAGTATCTTTGACATTAGAAAGGTCATGAATATCCCAAGCAATATCACCGCGGTCAGAAGCAGAGCGGACAGCATGCTTCCCGCCAAGCCGCTCACGCTTACAAAAAACATTCCCAGAAGCGCGATTATCATCGGAAATCTTCCGTTGCAGGGCACGAATACGTTCGTGAGCATTGCAATAAGCCGCTCGCGCCTGCTGTCGATTATTCGGCAGCCAACTATTCCCGCAGCATTGCATCCGAATCCCATACACATAGAATGTACGATTTTGTAACAGTTCTATAATATAAAGCGAATCATATCCGCCACTCGATTTTTATTTCTCCGCTTTTTTGGACAATAATTTTTTGTATAACCGAAGCCACATACATTCTGCCTGCGGAAACATCGGCAGTGTCCAGCAGCTTCTTATATTGCGAAATATTATCCAGCCATTCCGCTCGGTGGTCGGCTATCCCCTCCGGAAGCTCCAAAATCTGTTTCTCGAGCAAGCTGCGCTCCTCCTCAAGACCTTTCAAGCGCTCCGTAACACTGTTCAATGGTATCTCTGCCGTCTGATACAGCTCTACCAGTCTGTCGGTCTGTTCTTTTATTGTATTCAGCTTTTCGGTTAAAATTACTCTGCGATTATCCGCGGGAATCGGCG
>CAJTMU010000060.1:0-724 GCA_910577365.1 uncultured Oscillospiraceae bacterium
ACATTTTTGTTTCTGCTGATACCGCTGGTGCTCCTTGTCCTGTTTACTGTCATTCCCGCCGTAAATATGGGAATATACAGCTTTCAGCGGCGCGACCAGCTGGGTGTAAGCTGGGAGTGGGTAGGTCTTGATAATTACATACGTATTTTTACTGACAAGGATTACCTGTCTACTTTCAAAAACTCTCTTTACTATCTGGCGGGTTCTTTTTTGCAGCAGATAGGGGCTCTTCTGATTGCTTCTATTCTATGCTCAAAAATCAAGTTTTCTGGTTTGTTTAAAGGCGTCCTGTTTTTTCCGTATATGATGAACGGGGTTGCGGTATCGCTGATTTTCCGCCGCTTTTTTCAGAAAGGCGACGGCATTACCAACACCGAGGGAACTCTTAACAGCATTCTCATGCTGTTCGGAATGGACTCCGTAAAATGGCTGAGCAATCCCGATATTGTAAATTTCTGCCTTGTTTTCGCATCCATATGGCGTTACATCGGCTTTGATATCATCATGTATATCGGAGCAATACAGTCAATATCACCAGATATCTACGAAGCGGCGGCTCTTGACGGCGCTAACGCGTGGCAGCGCTTCAGGTACATTGTTTTTCCGGGTATTCGCCCCATAGTATCGCTTCAGCTTATTCTGGCGGTAAAGGGTGCTATTTCGGTATTCGAGATACCCTATATCATTACGGGCGGTAAAACCGGAACAAGCACATTCGTTATAA
>CAJTMU010000060.1:734-13357 GCA_910577365.1 uncultured Oscillospiraceae bacterium
TCGTTATAAAAACTATCGAAACGGCGTTCCAGTATCAGAAAATAGGTCTTGCTTCCGCTATGGCGGTCGTTCTGCTTGCCATCATACTCATAGTTACTGGCATACAAAAAGCTGTTTTTAAGGAAAGGGGGTAGCGTGAAAATCATGGAAACCAAGGCAAATAAAAAATCAAGCGGGAAATTTACAAGAGCGGTATTTCAGGCGCTTAAATATGCGGTTCTGATTTTCTGCTGCCTTCTGGTTATCGTTCCGCTGGTAGTTGTGCTGATTGGCGCGTTCAAAACGCATGATGAGTATATTTCAACGGGGGTGTTCGATCTTCCGAGCGTTCCCCAGTTTGAAAATTTCAAAATTGCGTTTATTAACGGAAGAGTAATGCAGGGACTTGTGAATACCATAATTATACTTGCCGTATCATGTTTCGGAACTATAATCACGGGAACCATGACCGCTTTTGTTCTTCAGCGCTTCCGTACAATTTTTACCCGTGGTGTAAAAGCAGTGTTTTTGTTCGCTTCGCTTCTTCCCAATATCTCTATGCAGGTAACTGTATTTCAGATTGTAAGCAAGCTTGGTTTGTATGATTCGCTTGCAGCACCCTGTGTTCTTTATATCGGTACGGATATTATCTCCATATACATTTTTATGCAGTTTCTTGATAATATCTCGCTGTCGCTTGACGAAAGCGCGTTTCTTGACGGCGCGGGATATCCCAGAATATACTGGAGCATAATTCTTCCGCTGCTGCGTCCTGCGATTGCAACGGTGCTGGTAATCAAATTTGTTTCAATATATAATGATTTCTATACGCCCAACCTTTACATGCCCAGCAGGGAGTTAGGTGTGGTATCAACCGCGCTGTACAGATTTATCGGACCCTATTCAGCACAATGGGAGATTATTTTTGCTGGAATAATCATATGTATTATTCCGACGCTGATAATTTTCCTTTGTCTTCAGAAGTCAATTTACAGCAACCTTGTAACGGGTTCTGTAAAAGAGTGATTTGGTCTTTTTCTTTTAAATTTGAAATTTTCCGCGACCCACTTGAATGCACAATATTTCGTTTCGCTGCTTGCTGTGCTTCAGGCTCTCGCGAAAAAATTCCTGTAAAAACATTGCGTTGCAATAACTTTTTATACAAGCTGATGAGCCGCCCGTTAGGGGCGGCTCATATACGTTATAAAATTAAATATCCGGCTATGCCAGTCCCAAAAATTCCTCCAGAGTAAGCCCGCTGTCATACACCAATTTTGCAGTGCTTGCTCCCAGATAACGCAGATGCCACGGTTCGTAGGCGTATCCCGTAATATCCTCCTTGCCCTGAGGATATCGGATTATAAACCCATATTTGTAACAGTTTGCGGCAAGCCACTTTCCTTCATCTGAATCACCGTATGACTGCTCAAGGGATGAAACGTCGATAACAAAACCTGTTTGGTGCTCACTGTGCCCCGGAACGGCAGACAAGACCTCCGCCTTTTCTCTTCCGTCCACCTTGCACCAGTAATCGAAAACCTCTACCTGTCTTTCATAGGAGCGGAATCCTGAAACAATGCTCATATCAAAGCCTGATTCCTTTTTCATTCTGAGAAAGGAATTGTATGTGTTTCTGTCAAGACCAGTCCCGTAGTCCTCGGGAAGACTGATTTCCTTATTTGCGATCACTATGCCGCCAACAGTCGTAAGACCATCTTTGACAACAGGCTTTGGCGCGTTAATTTTAGCGGTAACAGTTCCGACGCATTTTATATCATTGAAATCACGCACATTAAGGCTTCCCATGCCCTTTATAACGCCTGCCGAATTTACATTAAGCTTTCCGCTCAGATCCAGTCTGCCCATGCTAAGTATCTTCATTTTGCCGGATATTGAGGTGTTGGAGTCGTTTTTTAAATCCAGCTTGCCGCGGACATATATTTCACCGCCTGACGAACACTTCAGCTTTCCCTTGACGGTCAGCTTTACGCCGTCCATAATGTAGAGCCTGCCGCCATCTCTTACATAAAGCGTTTCATTTTCTGAAACGGTAGTGTTTTTGCGGATATATAGTGTGTTTTTGACGTTGCTCACCGTTTTGCTGTTTATTGCTGCGGGCACGGCTGCATCGGTAATATTTCTCGGCGGCTGTGATGGCGCAAACAGCATTGCTGACATAACAAGAATGCTCGCAAATAAACGTATGATTTTATTCATTTTTAACCCTCCGAAAGTAATATCTTAATTTCTAATAAATTTCATGTCGGATTCGGGTATTCCGTTATTGTCGGAAACAAATCTCTCTGCTGTCACATGCAGACCGAATTTTTCTCTCAGCCGCACTATTTCTGACATCATTGGCGAAGCGTGGTGAGCGTCCAGTGCTGCTTGATTTTCCCAAATATCTATCAACAGGACCGTTTCTGGATCGCTGAAAGAGAAAAAATATTCATAGCGGATATTGCCCTTTTCAGCGCGGATAAGCGCTGTGGTTCCGCTTTGCTCCATTTCCTCTGCAAACTTTCGGGCTTCGCCGTTTTTGCCGGTATAATACAGGTTGACAGCTATCATTTTTTCGCGCACCTCCCGCTGATGTAACCTATACTTATTTTAACATTTAAAATCTGTTTTGTCAACCGCCGTTAAGATTTTTTTAAGAACAGCTCCGTACCACGTCATTCCGCAGAGCAGGCTGCTGCCGGATTATTTATTAACTTGGAGTTGTTTTAGCATTGAGTTGTGGAAAATTCATGTGTACTCGGCATTTATTGTCTGTCTTCCGAGCCTAAAAAACAAAAATCTACATTTTGTTAACTGTCATTAGTTGGCGGCGTAACTGTTTCAGCAAAATAATTGGCTGAGATTTATGTTAACCCCAAAGCACATTCAACCCGATTTATAAATTTCGGCAATTATTATGTGAGCTTTTTTACAGTTTGTGCAGTATTTAAAAAATTATATTATTATATTGACAAGACAGGAAAAGTATGCTATAATATAACTGTATTAATACGAATAATACAGTTGATACATGCGCGTGCAAGGAGGTGAGCCATAATGTTTGAAATAATTTTATCCGGCAAAGCTCCCATTTACGAGCAGCTTTATAACGGCGTTGCCATGCTTATTTCCTCGGGAAGGCTCGGGGCGGGGGAGAAGCTGCCCGCTGTTCGCGAGGTAGCCAAGCAGCTTGGGATAAATCCGAATACCGTACAGAAATCCTATTTTCTTTTGGAACAGGCGGGGCTGATATATTCTATACCTGCAAAGGGAAGCTATGTCAGAGAAAATACGGACGCGGCTAAGGCATTGAAAGCGCATGCTCTTAAAAAGCTCGAGGAATGCCTGAACGAGGCGTTCAATTCGGGTGTTTCGCTGCAAGAAACTGAGGAACTTGTAGGTCGCATCTGGGGAAAGGCAGTGTAGGCTTATAAAGTAGGAGAAGCCGGAGTCAAGGGACAGAGAAAATGCTGTAATATTATTATAGTATACATAACAAATGTTTTTGCAGATTACGTTACAAAAAATATGCTCAATGTCGTTAGCTCTGTCCTTTGGCTGCGGCTTCTCCCTGATTAATAAGGGGTGATTGGTTATGATTGAAATTAGGGATTGTGTAATGCGGTTTGAGCATGATGTAACAGCATTGGACGGAATTTCTATTTCCGTTCCCAAGGGCAGTGCATATGGGCTTTTGGGTTCAAACGGAGCGGGAAAATCAACGCTGCTGCGACTGATTACGGGCATATACAGGCCCACCTCAGGCAGCGTTAAGGTTGACGGAGAGGATATCTATGACAATGCGAAGTTAAAGGAACGCATATTTTTCGTGAGCGATGAAACCGTACAGTTTGGGAGCATGACCCTCAAACAAATGCGCGATTACTATAAGACATTTTATGGCAGCTTTTCCGATGAACTGTTTGAAGAACTGATGGCAACTGTAAACCTGCCGAGTGACAAAAAGCTGCTTACATTTTCCAAGGGTATGAAACGGCAGGCGGCAGTGATTTGCGGGCTTAGCTGCAAAACACCATATCTGCTGCTGGACGAGGCGTTTGATGGGCTTGATCCAACAATGCGTTCTATTGTCAAGAGGATGCTGATAGATGCCATGCTGGACAGAAAGCTGACGGTAGTATTCAGTTCTCACAATATGGCGGAGATGGACGAGTTCTGTGACAGGGTAGGACTGCTTCACCACGGAAAAACGGTGTTCGACAGGGAGCTTGACAGCGTAAAGGGAAGCATAGTGAAGCTCCAGACAGCGTTTGACCGCGCTGTGACAAAGGCGGATTTTAATGACATAGAGCTGCTGAGCCTTGAAACAAGCGGAAGTGTGACGCGTATCATCGCACGAGGGGACAGGGAAGAGATAGTAAGCGCCGTCCGCGGGCTGTCGCCGAAGTTTATTGACGAGATACCGCTTAATCTCGAGGAAATATTTATTTATGAAATGGAGGTTCTTGGGTATGACAGTTCCGGTCTCAAAAATTGATTTTCATAATTTTGGCAAATATTATTTTTATAAGCTGAAAAAGCTCCGCGCCTGCCTTGTGATACAGATGATAGCGGCGCTGCTGTTCTATCCGCTTGCCGCCGCGGGCATAAATATGTTTATGGAGCTTGATAAGATATATCAGGAGATGATGAATAACAGATACGCTTCGCTCGATGACGAGGCGCTTCGGGCGGTGCGGCAGGAAATGGAATCGCGCTTCCAAGCGATGGAGACGGTTCTGATTATAGGTATAGTGGTCGTTTTTGCCGCCCTTGTCACAATAGTTATCATGCACTTTATAGTTCCGCTGATATCCTATCGCCGTCTGTATAAAAAGACCTACGCGGACATGGATTTCTCGCTGCCTATATCCGCCGATACGGGCTTCTGGGGTGATTTTCTTTCGGGAGCTACCGTCACTGTGCTGCCGCATCTTATCTCCATACTTTTTGGACTGATATGTATACAGCCGCTTCATGCCTATGACGGCAGTGATTTTTACGGACATGTTACAGATATAGTATTTGATTGTGCTGCCCCGCTCGCGTGGACGGGCTTTCTGGGGCTGATAATGCTTTATTGCCTGACGGTGCTTCTGATTGGCTGCTGCGGAAAGATGGCTCATGCGGCGGCTGTTCCGATATTAGTGAATGTTTCACTGCCCGCGGCGCACTGGCTGCTGCTCTGGCTGGGGCAGAACCTCGCGGCAGGGAACTTTGGTATATACTCGGCGGAAATGCAGATCGGCTCTTTGTTTGTTACGTCACCTCTGGGTATGGTGATAAGCTCCGTGCACCAGATATATTTTGTATGGAATAATATCAGCACATATGGAATAAATATTTCCGACAAATACCTTCCCATTCAGCAGGCGCGCTATATTGTTCCAGCATTAATTCTTATATTGCTGTTCGTTCTCGCGGCGTGGCTGGTTATAAGGCGGCGCAGAGCGGAGCAGACGGGTGCACTTGCTTTCGCGTTCAAGCCCGCGCAGTACGCCGTACACGGTATGGCGGCGCTAACCGTATGCCTTGCGGCGGCATGGCAGATATCCCACAACATTTCCGATCTTATGTCTTCCATGAACAGTTATTTTCCAAGCAATTACAGTTATATTGACGCTTATTTCGTTCTTCTGCTTTTTGCTGTTCCTTTGGTATATATCATTTTGGAGCTTGCCGCGGGAGAACGAAAGCGCTTCGGGCGTTCGATGATACGCTGTGCCGTTACGACCGTATGCTCGATTGGCATAGCCGCCGCAGCAATGACCTGCAACGCTTTCGGCACATTTCTGAGGGCGCCCTCGGCACAAAACGTCTCAATGGTTAAAGTTAATCTTAATCGCGTAGCCGTTAACGAAGACATCTCATTTTCCTTATCGGAACGCGAAAATATAGAAGCTGTTGCCGACCTGCAGAATGCTATGAGCAAGGAACTGACCTACTCAAACGTTTTTACGGTGCTTGACCGCATGGAAAACGCACCCGAAAGCTACGAGAACGCGGTACGCGCGAGCTTTACATACTATACATACGACGGGCGCAGAAAAGACTGCAATATTGAGATATCCGAGGAGACCTATCGCGACATTCTGCAAAAAACCGTTTTTCCCGAAGTTATGGCTAATCGCTGCGTCAGCTTCGGCAAAGATGCTACGGAAATTATTGGATCGCTTGCTGATGGTGGAAACACCGCCGGATTTGCTCCGCTCGCTAAAAGCGGACTTACGACCGAAATGGTGTGCGAGGCGGTCGGAAAGGACTGCGAAAATGTTGCGTTTGAGAGGATGTACAAATGTGAGTCCGGCAATTATTCAAGAAAAATATACTTAAGAGTGCTTTACTATGGTGAGAATTGGGATGATGAATTGCTTGCAGCGGATGGGAATCAATATCCTATCGATTATCGTTGGGGAAGCGTTACGGTTTACCCGTGGTTTGACAACACGCTCGCGCTGCTGTCGGAACACGGCATAAACGTTGACTTCGGGGTGGATACCGATAAATACAAGACCGCGTTTATAGTCAAATCAATACCAAATGACGAAAGAGATTTCTATCGCGAATGCTATTCGGGTCTGAGAGTATATACTGAAGATTTGTTCGGCTTGGCGGGCAATGAAAATTATATCTCTTACGCCGAAAAATACATGAATTACGAAGGTGTTGACACCGTGACCGGCGAAAAAACAAAAATCACAGGAAGCGGGCTGATAGACAAGGTAAGAGAAGATTACAAGTATATGCGTGCAGCCGAGATAGATTTTTCGCAGGCGCTGGAGCTTTATACGCTCTGCGGAAGCGTTTACGACGTGGATACGGATTATGGCAGCGACCACTATCTGCTTGTATTCGTCGATGTGACCGGCGAAGAACTGCCGGACACCAGATCCCCCAAATGTGAGTGGTACTATATTCCCGCCGAGCATTTTGACATGGTGTCGGGTTTTTTTGATTAGCTTTACGGCAGATTTATATCATAAGATTCCCCAAAATTTCTTGGGGAATCTTCCATTTATTGTTAATTATTTTACATTAAAAGTAATATATGTATATATTTTACTCTTATAGTTGCGCAAAAAACATTTTGTGGTATTGTGCAAAATGTAGAAATTAAACATCAAAGCTTATTATATCTGCACAAAAACATACGCTTGATTCGGTATGAAATACAGCCTCACGGGTGTTTTTCCCATTTGGTGGTAATGATTTCTGATAATGAATATAATCAAAAGTGTGAAAAAATTTAAAAAATTGTTGCAAAATTATTTGAAAAGGTGTATAATAAAAATACGAATGAAATGTAATGGTATCAGTCCGCCCAAAAACAAGGATGAATCGGCGGGAACGTACAGGGCTGTACATGTGTGCACGTTTATTTATGAATAAGGGGATTGATTATGGCTTTATTTGATACTACCGCGTTCAGAATTACGGAGCAGGGTCTAAACGTAATGTGGAACAAGATGCAGGTTATCTCGCATAACCTGACAAACGAGAATACGCCGGATTACAATTGCAAGTATCTGGAGTTTAGCGGAGTACTGCGCGATAAGCTGCGCTCAAACGGCTCGGTCAAAAAAGAGCTTAACCTTTCACAGCGCATAGTTGTGGACTATGCCACTAATGACCAGGGAGATCATAACAATGTGGACCACGATGTTCAGGCGGGTGAGCTTGCAAAAACACAGACACAGTTTAACACGCTCATCGAGCAGATGAACGGAAGCTTTGCGCGTATAAGAAGCGCTATTGTGACCAAGTAAGGCGGGAGGTAAATTATGGCTTTTTTGAGTTCTCTTAATATTCCGCTTTCCGGTCTGACGGCGGAGCGCTTCAGAATGGATATTATCTCACAGAACATTGCCAATGCATATGATGTGGCGACCACGCCCGATGAGGTGTACAAGCGTCAGATGGTGGTCTACGGCGAGGATAAGACCTTTAAGAACATTATACGCACCAAGCTGGGTTCAGGTGAGATATGGCAGCACAAATACATAAAATACCGCGGAGTCCAGGCTATGCAGGTGGTGGAGGATCCCACGCCAGCGGAGCCTGTCTATAACCCCAGACACCCCTTGGCGGACGAGTTTGGCTATGTTTATGAAAGCAACGTCGACCAAGCAGTGGAGCAGATGGACGCTATACAGGCGTCTGATTCCTATACCGCTATTGCGAATGTTTACGATGTGGTACTTGCAATGGCGAATAAGGGTCTTACCATCGGCAAGAGCTGATGATTCTGAATTGAACAGCTTAATTTTGAAAGGATAGATTACATATGGAGTTTACTACGATCGGGCAGATGCAAAGAATGGAGCGTATGAACAGTATGCTGCCCATGGATGCGCAGGGGCGCGCGGAGCTTGCGATAAAAACAGAAAGCGTCTCGTTTCTGGATGTTTTCAGGGGCATGGTGGATAATGTTATCGAAACAAACGAGCAGGTAGATCGCGACGCTATCGACGTTATGCTGGGAAATATTGACAACACAGCCGAGGTGCAGGCGAACATTCAAAAGGCGGGAGCAGCTGTTGACCTGTTGGTAGCGGTTAAAAACGAGGTTTTAAGCGCATATAATTCATTGATAAATATGCAGATTTAACCGCGGAGCCGCGTAAAATAAGCCGGAGGTCATTGTTTAAATGAATGAAAGATTAAAAAAGGTGACAACTGTTGTAAAGGATAAGTGGTCGGGTTTTTCAAAGGTGGTAAAGATCCTTATCTGCACAATTCCCGTTGTCATCGTTGCGATTATAATTATTCTCTCAATAATGCTTAACCATAAGGACAGCGCGGTTTTGTTTTCAGGGCTTACTACTACCGAGGTGAGCGAGATAAGCCGTGTTATCACTTAACTGGGCGTTACAGACGTTACGGTAAAGTCAAACGGAGAGATAAAGGTTCCCGAGGATCAGGTGGATTATCTGAGAATGCAGCTTGCGGTTCAGGGATATCCCAAATCCTCTGACAACTATGATATATGGAACAACGGAGTTGACCTGTGGTCAACGGATTCGGACAAGCGCGAGGTTCAGCGCCAGCAGCGCGAACAGCGTATGGCGGCTTCAATCGCCACACTGGATGCGGTTCGCACTGCGACTGTAATATTTGACCCAGGAACTCAGAGCGAGTACTTACTGGCGAGCGATAAGAAAGAGCCGAGCTGCTCCATAACGCTGCGCTTGGTCGACGATATGGAGCTTAAGAATTCGGAGGTTCGCGCGATATTCAGCCTTGTTACAAGCAGCGTTTCGGGCATGACCAACGATAACGTGAAAATTGTGGATACCAAAGGGCGCGAGTATAGGTGGATATCAGAAGAAGAGGAGCTTAACGGCGAAAGAGATGCTTCGGGTACGTTGGTAGCGGCGAAGCGCCTTTCATTTGAGAACAGCTATCGTCAAGCCATCATGGGCAGCCTTAGGAGCTTTTTTGATACCGCCTTTGGAGATGGCAATTATTCAGTCACTGTAAGCGCAAGACTTAACTATGACGCGAAAAAGTCTACTGATAATCATTACTACACTGACAGTGATGACAACAAAGGCATACTGAATCATGAGGATCATGGTGTCGAGTGGACAAATCTTGGTGAGGAAGGTGGTGTTGTCGGGGTTACTCCCAACGGTGACCTTTCCCCGGATTACCCTACGATAGCGGATATAGAGGATGGACAAAGTTATTATTACCGCAAGGACGAAATGCAGTATGACGTTTCCAACCTTGTTACTGAAATAGAAAAGGATGGTTACGAAATAGAGAGCCTTACCGCTTCTCTTATGCTCAACACCAACACACTTACGATTGCGGAGAGAGAGGCTTATTCGGATATTCTCGCCAAAGCGGTTGGCACATCGCTTGACAATGTGTCGGTGTTTAACACCGTGTTCCCGCTCCCAGGCGGGGGTGGATCTACCTCTGAGAACCGTACACCTATATACATAAACGGTCAGGACGGCTATCGCAATTTGCTTCTTTATGTGGTTATCGTGCTTGGCGTACTGCTTATATTGCTGCTTATTTTGTCGCTTTTCATGAGCAAATCCCGCAAGCGCAAGATACGCCGCAGACAGGAAGCTGCTCTGGCGGCAGCGGCGGGCGGCGGAACGTTGGGTATGACCGCGCAGGAGCCGCAGGTTCCCGAGGAAATAGATTTCAACATCGCAAGCCTTACCGAGGAAGCCGGCAAGGAGTCCAGAGAAACCATTCTCAAGCGCGAGATCGCGGATTTCACACAGAACAGTCCCGAAATTGTCGCTATGATTATCAAGAATATGCTTCGCGAAGAGTAGTTCTGATCGCATTGGGAGGGAGTCTGAATGGCTAACAACAGTAATCCCGGAGAGCTTTCGCCAACCAAAAAAATTGCGTTGGTGCTTGCCTCCATGGGCGCGGAAAACGCGTCGCAGATATATAAGCACTTGTCTGATGACGAGGTTGAGGCAATCTCCGTTGAGCTTGCCCGTATGGAATATCACCCCATTGAAACGGTGGAGGAGATTCTTAACGAATTTTATGAGCTGTGCCTGACCCAGAAAGTCGTTACCGAGGGCGGTATGGACTATGCGAAGGAGATTCTGGAAAAGGCTTTCGGCGAGGAGGCTGCGACCACGCTTCTCAGCCGTATTACAAAGCAGCTTAAGACTAAATCTTTCGACTTTGTTCGTAAGGCAGACTATAAAAACCTGCTTGCTATTGTACAGAACGAACATCCGCAGACCATTGCGCTTATTCTGTCCTATGCCAGAATAGACCAGGCATCGGCAATATTGTCTGAGCTGCCTAAGGAAAAGCGCGTGGAGGTTGTAGAGCGTATAGCGCTGATGGATAGAGCCTCACCGGAAATAATCAAGTCCATTGAGCAGCAGCTTGCAAAGAAATTTGCGAGCCTTGCCACAACCGATTCCATGGAGGTTGGTGGTATCAACTACGTTGCGGAGATTATGAACAATGTCGACCGTGCTACGGAGAAATACATATTTGACGAGCTTACAGCTCGTGATCAGAAGCTGGCTGACCTTATAAAGCAAAAGATGTTCGTTTTCGAGGATATTGTTTCGCTGGATTCCATTGCTATTCAGGAGTTTGCGAAGCAGGTGGATACAAAGGATCTCGCGGTTGCTCTCAAAGGCTCTACACAGGAAGTTGCGGAGTGCATATTTGCCAATATTTCCTCTCGTGCGCGAGAGAGCTTGCAGGCGGATATCGAATATCTGCATAATGTCAGAATGCGTGACGTTGAGGAAGCTCAGCAGCGTATTGTTGGTGTTATCAGGCGTCTTGAGCAGGAGGGTCTTATTACCATCTCTCACGGCGGCGGTGACGAGATCATTGCTTAAAGCAGCAAAAGCCGATAAATACAGCCTTTTGGCAGCTTGAAAACGGAGGTATGTCAGTTGTCGGTATTAAAAAGGAACTCCGTTTGCTATGGCGGAGGTGTGGATATTTCAAACACGCTTGAGCTGCGCAGGGTGCAGGAGCCTACTTCCGAAGAGGTGATGGAGGAAATTCCGCCTGTTGAAGAAGTTCAGGAAAACCGAGAGGAGCTTCTGGAAATCCGTGAACGTGAGCTTGCCGGGCGTGAAGCGGCTGTGGCAGCACAGGAGCGAGAGCTTGCAGAGCTTAAGGAGCTTTACATAGAACAGGGAAAAACAGTTATTCTCGATGCAAAGCAGCGTGCCGAGAGCATAACCAAGACCGCGCAGGAGAACGCTGCGAAAATAGTTTCCGAAGCCGAACAGAACCGCGAAAGTGTGTATATCAAGGCTAAGGCAGAGGGCTATGAGCAGGGGCGGATTGAGGGCGTCGATGCCTGTCTGGCGGCGGGTCAGGACGTTCTGAACGAAGCGAAGGCTTTTACTGAAGCCATCAACGCTGAAAAAGAAGAGCTGTTCTCCCGCTATGAAAAGGATATGTTTGATACCGTGATGGCTATCGCCAACAAGGTAACTTTGGACAGCATGAGCACAAAGGATGCAACTGCGGCAAAGAAGCTTATAAAAAAGGCCGCAAAAGAATTCAGAAATTCACAGCTTATCCGCATTACGCTGGACAAAAACGGTGCAACGGAGGAGCTTGCGGGAGATTATGAGTATCTTAAACAACTGTGCGGCGGTGTTGCCGACGTTGAGGTGGAGCTTTTACCTGACGCTGAGCGCGGGACGGTTATAGTGGACAACGGCAGTGAGATAACCGACGCGGGTATACAAACACAGCTCCGCATGATACAGGAGATAGGCGGAGGAAAATTTCGCGGCAGAAAAGCAAAACAGTCAGACTCACCCCAGCAGGATGATTAGGGGATCAGAATACCAAGCCCGAAACGGAGGAAAGCGCATTGACCTTGGATTTTGATGAGTTCCGAAGGGACATAGCAAAAAGCGACACATTCCGATACATGGGCAAAATAGAGAAAATAGTTGGCATGACAATTGAAGCCAGCGGTCCCGCGTGTAATATCGGCGATGTGTGCCGCATATTCTCAAAGGATATGCAGAGCTTCATTAAGGCGGAGGTAGTAGGCTTCAACAAAAGTAACATACTGCTTATGCCCTATACCGAGATAGAGGGAATAGGTCCGGGAAGTATAGTTGACAATACGGGTGATAAGCTGAACGTCCGTGCGGGCGAGGGTCTTA
>CAJTMU010000061.1 GCA_910577365.1 uncultured Oscillospiraceae bacterium
ATATGCGGTTTGCAGCACCCAACATCAGGGGAATTCTCCCTCTATGGAGTATCCAGCACGGAGGAGAACATCACCAAATCCCGCCGAAGAATGGGAGCGGTTGTGGAAACTCCCTCAATTTATCTCGGAATGACCGCAGAAGATAACTTAAAGCAGCAGTTCAGAATATTGGGGCTGCCTTCCTTTGACGGTATAGGCGACCTTTTAAAGCTTGTGGGGCTGGAGAACACGGGCAGGAAAAAAGCCCGTAACTTCTCATTAGGTATGAAGCAGCGGCTGGGCATTGCCATAGCTCTTGCGGGAGACCCTGATTTTCTGGTGCTGGATGAACCGGTGAACGGTCTTGATCCGCAGGGAATTATTGAGATCAGAGAGCTTATTTTAAAGCTTAACCGAGAGCGTCGGATAACCGTTCTCATTTCCAGCCATATTCTGGAGGAGCTTTCCAAACTGGCGACCCATTTCGGATTTATCGACGGCGGGCATATGCTCAAGGAAATAAGCGCGGAAGAGCTGGAAAAAGCGTGCAGAAAATGCACAAGGGTTGATGTCAGCAATACGGGGGTGCTGGCAAGAGTTCTGGATAAGCTCGGTCAGGAGTACAGCATTATCTCGGCTAATCAGGCGGATATCTACGCCAAAATAAACATAACACAGCTCACTCTTGCGTTGGCGGAGGAAGGCTGTGAGCTTATTTCCGCGGCTGAGCATGACGAGAGCCTTGAAAGCTATTATGTGAGCCTTCTTGGTCAGGCGAAGGGGGCGGCAGAATGAGCAGGCTGCTGACAGCGGGACTTTTCCGCGTTTTTAAAAGGAAAACATTTTATATCTGCCTTGCGGTCATGGCGATTAACGGTATTTTTAACGTAATATCCAGTTATTCGGATAAAATGAGAGGTCATATAATAAATTTTGATGACGTTTTCTTTGAGTATGTTCCTATTATCCAAATACTAATGTCGGTTTTCTGTGCGCTGTTTATCGGAACGGAATATGGAGACGGTACATTGCGCAATAAGATAGTTTCAGGATATAAAAGAAGTACGATCTACCTTTCAAACTTTATCATATGCGCCGCTGCGGGGCTGATGATGTGCGGAGCTTATTTTATCACATATTTTGGTCTGGGAATACCCCTGCTGGGATCTTCGGAGAATATAAGCGCTTTAATGGCGCTTGTGGGCTGTTCCGCCGCTTTGCTGATGGCGGTCACGGGTATTTTCACGCTTATTGACATGACGGTGAAAAGCAAGTCCGCCTCCGCGGTAATTTCCATTATACTTGCTTTTGTAATGATACTTGCCGCGGGAATGCTTTACAGTATGCTTCAGGAGCCAGAGTACTATCATAATTTTAAGATATACAGTTACAGCGGTAATGACATTTATAATGAACAGACATTGGACAATGACCCTGAGAATCAAATCGAGGCAGATGCAAAGGATTATGAGCCGGGATTTCATATGAGTTTTTCGGACGGTAAGGAAACCGCCGCCAATGATATTGAATCATCCGAGCTTGTGCCAAACAAATTCTATATAAGCGGAATAAAGCGGCAGATATATCAGTTTATTGTAGAATTTACACCCGGCGGACAGGCGCTGTTGATAGGAAGCCGCGATGTTGGTAATCCGCTGCTTCTTGTGGGTTATTCAATGATAATAGCGGTGGTGACAACTGCGGCGGGGATAATCATATTCAATAAAATGAATTTGAATTGAGGTGGAGAAAATGAGCAGACTTTTATCCGCTAATCTCGCGCGGCTAAAGAAAAACATGCTGTTTTGGGTGGCATTGGTGCTTATGGCGGCAATATCCCTTTTCACAATGACAATGTACATTTTCCAATCAAAGGAATGGGCAATCTATGGTGAAGAGCTGTATTTTGACAGCTGCTATTTTGTGCTGTCACCCTTTATAGGGTTGTTTATCACAGTAGTGATTGTGTTTTTTCTGGGAGTTGATTACAGCGATGGAACGATACGAAATAAAATTACATCCGGACATACCCGCACAGAAATATACTCTGCGAATTTTATAATCTGTATATTGGTAAGTGCATTGTTTAATGCAGTTTGGCTGGCTGGTGGTCTTATAGGTCTTCCCTTTATGGAGTGTGAGCAGGAAATAGGACAAATGCTGCTTTACACGCTGACATCGTTTTTTTTCAGCTTTTCTACGGGAGCAATCGCCGCTATGATCGGAATGCTGATATCAAACAAGGCAATCTCCGTTACTACCGCAATACTGCAATTCTTTGGTCTTCTTATGGTAACAAGCTATATCATATTACAGTTGGATGAACCTGAAATGATACAATATATGCAAATGACCGATGAGGGAATGCAGATGGTGGGACCAGTGACTAACCCGCAATACATCGGCGGGGCACTCAGGGTGGTGCTGGAGTGCGTAGTCAACACGCTCCCCTCGGGGCAAGCGGTTATGCTGTCTAATATGGAGCTTGAGCACACTGTTTTTGATATTGTGGTGTCGGCATTTCTTACGGTAATAGTAAGCGCAACAGGGCTTCTCATCTTTAACAAAAAGGATATTAGGTAACAAAAATAACAGGCGGTATTTGATGCCGCCTGTTATTTTAACAATTTAATAAAAATTTATAACAGCCTGAATTCTGATAATTATGCGATTATGTAGATTTGTAATGAATTTAAAAGCTGTATATTCTCGGCTGATTATACTAAATATGAATCTCATTCCGCCGCTCCTGTTGCTTGGGTAAAACTGTCGCAGAAAGATACTTTCAGGCTCACAACGACAGGTAAGTATAAAATTTTATAGCTGACATAAATATCATGAAAAAAGCACATACAAGCAATAACAGCCGGTTTTAAAGCCGGCTGTTATTGCTGTTTGTTATTCAGGAAACAATATACTAATTGATAGTTTATTATTTTCATATTCTGCGGTAATACTTCCGCCCATTCTCTCCACCAAAGTCCTCGCTATCGCAAGACCCAGCCCTGTGGACTTCCTTGCGGCTTCAACAGTGTAAAATCTGTCAAAAAGACGTCCAACCTGAATTTCGTTTAGGTCTTCCGCAGTATTGGAAAAGATTATTTCTCCCTCTTCGGTCAGTACTATATTCAGATCACCGCCGCTGTACTTTATGGCGTTGCTGAGAAGATTTGAAAACACCCGCGCCAAAGCCGCACTGTCAAGATTTCTCACCACAGCGGTTTCGGGTATTTCGATTTCGGGCACTATATGCCGCTCTCCCAGCGCTGTGTAAAACGCTGCCGCGCTTTCCTCAAGCACCGCGTTGATATTTACAGGCTCGCAAATTAGTCCATTATCCGCGGTAAGCACCACAGAATATCTGAAAAGTTCCTCTGTGAGCTGCCGCAGAAGCTCTGAGCGGTTGCGGATTATTCCTATATAGCGGCTTTGGGCTTCCGACATCTCTTCCCGCTCCAGCAGGTCAAGATAACCGAAAATTGCTGTAAGCGGAGTGCGCAGGTCGTGCGAGATATTGGTTATGGCGTTTTTTATCTCGGTATCGCCGCGCTGAAATCTGAGCCGCTCCTCGCGGAACTTTTTAAGCTCAGAGTTTACAGAGGAGGCAAGGGCGCGCATTTTTTTGTCGCCCGATGAAATGCCTATCAGCGTGTTTGTGTCAATCTCCGAGCGCTCCTTAAGTCCTTGCCTTATCTCATCGGTGGACTTGCGCATGTATATGATCTTTACCGCCAGAATGATAACAGCAAAGCCAAGAGCGCCGATAACTATCCAATACATCAATCCTTGAAGTATTCCCATACAACTATGGGATTGGGCGTTTCTTTCTTTCCGAAGCGGAATTCAGGAAGATCGTTCCAAGTCACCAGATGCTCGTTGGCAAAATACTCTTTTATCAAATCGTTATTCAGGCGTTCCTCGTTAGGGCTTGGAGTACCGTCAAAGCTGATGTCCTTATATATGAAATCACCGTTCCATACCATGTAGTACAGCCACATTGCATTCTCGTCTGCGCACTGCTGTGGGTCAGGAATATATCCGCATTCGCTGAGCGCAAGCATCTTGCCCTCATAGGTATAATCCGCCAGCTTTTCATACTGGGAAACGAGAGGTGAATGATCCTCCTTGCTTGCGTAATAGTCCACACCCGCAATATCGTAAGTGTTGGGATCGACCACGCAGAATTTGCTCTGACCGTTCCACACCCAGATAATATTTGAGAGCTTGTGATAGTTTTCCAGACGGTCAAACATCATATACCACAGTCTTTGATAAGTTTCGGGATACGTTCCCTCTTTTATCATCTTCTTGTCCTCATTTTGCAGACCCCACCAGAACCATCCGTCGCTTGCTTCATGGAAAGGACGGAAAAGCACCGTTATTCCATGGCTCTCCATCTCCTGGAGATAACTTGCTATAAGGTCTATGTCGTGAACGGCAACCTCATATTCCTTTGTACCGGGAGTGGTCGCCTTAAGCGGGTCAAAGTTATCTATGGTCACGCCGTCGCGCTCCATATAGAATGCCCAGCCAAGGTCGGGGTTGTCAACATCGCGCGGCACGTTCCAATGCCATGTGAAAGTAACAAGTCCGCCGCTCTCCGTAGCCCATTTGATTGCTGCGTCAATCATATCGCGGCTTGAATATGAGCCAGTGGTAAATATGAAGTCAAAACCCTTCATTGCGGGGATATCTCCCGCGGCATTGTAGAAAACAAGATCCTCATAGGTGTTGCTGAGGTCCATCTGCTGCTGAGCGGAAAGCACCTGTTTTCCATAAATGCTCTTGAGATAGTTGAACACTTCCATGGTGTTCTCGTTTTCGCGTGCGTTGAGCGATACGGGCAGTGAAAGGTCGACCTCGCGCGCAGCCAGTTCAGTCTTTAATGTGTCAAAATTTGTTTCGTATGACAGTGCCGCTTCCATGTCTATATCTCCGTTCGTGGTTTTCTTTACCGGATTGGACAAAATTACCGTGCTGCCGTTTTGACTGTTATCGTTGTCAGTGGTATTCGCTTCAGCGCTGCCTTCGGTTAAACCGCTGTCAGCGCTGTCTGGGGCAGAGCTGTCAGCAGACGAATCCGAAGGATCGTTTCGGCAGCCTGTCAGTGACAGTGTCAAAGCTGCCGCAAGAATAAGCGATAAAATTTTTTTCATGTAAAAACTCCTTTCCTTTCGGAAACAAGAGGAAGCAAAAAATGCCGTTCATTTTGACATAGACGCCGGAGAACTTCGCATAATTCGCTTCCTGTTATCAGCTATTAATTATTTAAAAAGTGAGCAGTTCCCGCTTGCCCGATAGTAGTCTATCCGCTTCTGGATGACCTCGCGAGTGGTTTTGTAGTATGCCGCCAGACAGTCTATGCAGAAAAACTCTGTTACGTTGCGCGATATAAGCTTCAGGTTTATTGCAATATCGTCCGATCCGAGAGCCGCACCGCATTCGCGGCAGGTTTTCCAGTTTTCCATTATTTCATGTTTACAAGCCTTGCCCTGAGAACAAGACAGTCGTGAGGCTCGATATTTGTGACAAAGCGCTCCGAATACTTTCCGAGATTTTCATGCTTCCAGCAGTCATACATATCGAAGCCCCGACCGCTGGCTGTTGGAAGTCCCATATCCCAGAACTGAAGCGACATCTCGCTTGTCCTGTCTCCGAAGTTGAACATACCAATGGCATAGCTTCCGTCAGACATCAGCTTTATCAGCGAGAATACGTTTTCGGGATTGTTCCACTGCTTTATGCGGTACGCTCCGCGACACTCTATATCCTGATTTATCGAAATTACATCTTGGTTGGTAAGTATCTCTCTTGTAGCTTCGGACATCTTCCTGATATCGCAGCCTATCATAAGCGGGCTGTTCATTAACGCCCAGAGCGAGAAATGGGTCTTGTATTCCGTATCGGTGCAGCCGCCGAGCTTTGGAGCAGCGCCGTCACCGCTTGCGTTAATCCATTCGTTATTGCTGCCGCCGTGCATACCCACTACCAGCATATCAATATCATTATGGCAATAGTTACCTCCGTAGCACTCCTGCCCCATTTGAGACAGCGCCAGATTTTTGATTGACTCCCAGTTGTCCTGTATATCACCTGTGGAACGGAAAAGATGAGCGCCGCTCTCGCGTATCCATCTGTGTACGTTGTCGTTGCCCCAGTTGCAGGCGGAGAAAATTATATCCCTGCCGCAGTTCCGCAGTGCCATAGCCATTCTTTTATAAAGTACCTCCCCGGGGATAAAGTCGGGCTTGTAGCAGTAATCGTATTTGAGATAATCCACGCCCCACTCCGCAAAGGTAGCCGCATCTTCAAACTCATGCTCAAAGCTTCCGGGATATCCGGCACAGGTGTGAGTACCCGCGCAGGAGTACATTCCGAATTTAAGCCCTTTGGAATGCACATAGTCCGCCACTGCCTTCATGCCGTTCGGGAACTTGGTCTTATCGGGAACGAGCCGTCCGTTTTCGTCACGCTGCTTTTCGCTCCAGCAGTCATCGATAACGACATACTCATATCCCGCGTCCTTGAGTCCGTATTCCACAAACGCGTCGGCTGCCTGCATGATAAGCTGCTCATTTATCTCCCACGTAAATGTATTCCATGAATTCCAGCCCATAGGCGGGGTCAAGCCCAAATATTTGTTGTCCATTGTCCTTTTCTCCTTATAAAGTAATTTGCCGGGGTCTATATAATTTTATTATAGCATATAGCTGAAAAAAATACAACCATTTATTAACGGTTTTTATTTTTTTTGCATACCCCATTAAGCCGCCATAATATCAGGGTCGGTTCATATACGTTTTGCATACATAATTTGTTTGAACTTTGTCCATTATATTTTAAAATGCTAAATGCGCAGAGTTAAATCCGCGCATTTATTTTTATAATACTGTTTCTTCCTTTATTTCAGGCTTGACGGGTTCTTTAGCTATTTCAGAGTTAAGCCCCGTGCCAATTGCTTTTCCGGTGATAAAAGAATTTACCATGCTTCCCAGATCAATTCCAAGACCGTCCAGCAGTCCCGATGAGGCTTGCGTGGTCGCTTCGGTAATGTCTTTAACCAGCTTTGAAGTGTTGCCGTCGCCGTACATGGTTATCTTGTCGATGTTCTCCAGCGGCTTCGCAATGGCTTCTGCGATAGCGGGCATCTGCTCGAAATACATCTGAAGCACTGCCGCTTCCTCCATCTTGCGCATTGCCTCCGCCTTTTTGTCAAGACCCTCCGCTTCGGCGAGAGCCTTTGCCCTTACTGCTTCGGCTTCCGCCAGACCTCTCGCGCGGATACCCTCCGCGTCCTGTTCTGCCGCAAATCTTGCCGCCTCTGCGCGCGCTTTTGCCGCCGCAGCCTCGTTTTCAGCGGTAACAAGGATAGCCTCAGCTTCGTTTTTCTTTATCTGAAGCTCAGCCTCGGAGTTCTGTATATCCTCATATTTTTTAGCCTCCGCGCTTCTTTGGGTGGAGTAAAGCTCCGCGTCCGCACGCTGTTGAGCCGCGTACTTTTCCGCTTCGGCAGTCTTTTTTATCTCCGCCTCAAGGGCGCGCTCCTTGATTTCCGCTTCCTTCGCCTTTATCTCAACCTCTTTTTCCTGCTTCGCGAGATTTGCGTTTGCGGTGGTTATCTCAATGGTCTTGCGCTGCTCCTCCTGCTGAATGGTATAAGCCGCATCTGCCTCCGCCTGCTTGATATCAGCGGCGCGCTTAAGCTCTGCCTGTTTTATCGCAAGCTGATTCTGGCGTTCGGCGATGGCAGTCTCAGAATCCACCTTGGCGTCGTTTGCCTTGCGGTTTGCCTCCGCCTGAGCAATTTTGATGTCGCGCTCCGCTTCCGCCTTGGAGATAGCCGCTTTTTTCTTTATCTGCATGGTATTGTCGATACCCATGTCATTAATTATTCCGTTGTCATCCACAAAGTTCTGAACATTGAACGAAACTATTTCCAGACCCATCGCTCGCAGGTCGGGGTCGGCGTTCTGCTTCACCTTATCCGCGAAAGCCTGTCGGTTTGAGACCATCTCTTCCAGTCTCATCTGACCTACTATCTCACGCATATTGCCCTCAAGTACCTCGCGCGCTACCTTGGTTATGTACTCCACGCTCTTGTTCAGAAAGTTCTGTTGTGCACGGGCTATCGTTTCCATATCGGGTGAAATTTTAACGTTTACCACCGCGTCCACGGAAATATTGATATAGTCCGCTGTGGGTACAGCTTGGGCGGTCTTTACATCGACAGACATCAGCGCCAGCTCCAGCACGTCGCAGCGCTCGAAGAACGGCAGCTTTACGCTTGCTTTTCCTATCACAACCTTGGCTTTGCGGCGGAGACCGCTTATTATAAACGCCTTATCGGGCGGCGCTTTGCGGTATCCAGCCGCAAACATAAAAATAATTACCGCAAGAATAAGTATAATGGGGATCAAAACTTGATTAGATATAAAATCGGGCATGATACATTCCTTTCCGCAGCAGATATGCCGTCGTTAAATTCGCTCCGATATCTCTCTTGCCGTTTCGTAGGCTTTCCGGCAGGATTCAAAGTCATGGCGGTATTCTTCAGTATTTCCCGCTCTCAGATCGTCCACGATCTTTTTGGCAGGGTCATAAACGCCGTTAAGTCCTATATTGCCCGCAAGCCCTTTAAGAGCATGGGCGCTGCGCTCGGTTTGAGTGAGATCGCCCTCGGAAACCGACCTGGCAAGCTGTTCGACAACCCCATCGGCAGCCGTAAAAAATTTTCCGTAGTATTTTCTGAACATATTCTCACTGTCCATAAACTTCTCTATCATAGCGTCGGTATCCAGTCCGACGGCAAGAAGTTCGCCGCGTATTTCCTCACTTATCACTAAACAACACCACCTTTTCATAAATAAGTTTTATAGAAACAAGAAATAATGAACCTTTCAATATGCAAAATCTATCTTCTGACTTCTTGTTTTAAATATTCTGTTCAGGATTAGTCCTCCGCTCCATATACTATCTGCTTGATAATGCGTATCGGACGCGCTCCGAGACCTCCGCAGCGCTGGATAAAATAAAGGAAAGTATATCCTCCCTCAGGGTCATTGATAAATTGACAGCCAAGCCAGCCGTCCCAGCCGTACTCTCCCAGATGTACCGACGGTCCCGTCCGCGACAGATCGGTCGCAATACCCATAAGGTTTCCGTAGTTATATCCCCGCTTGTCTTCCCAGTCAAAGGAAGAAAGCTGATTTTCGTTCAACTGCGGCGAGGGCATATAGCGCACCGCGTTTTCCGAAAGTATTCTTCGTCCGTTGTAGACGCCCTTGTTTAGCAGCATCGAGCCAAAAGCAGCCATATCGTCCATTGTGGAAAGCAGACCTGCTCCGCCGCTTTCAAATTCAGGCTTTTTGCGGCACATATATGTAAGTCCGAGGTGCTGCCAGCAGCAAGGAACAAGCTCTCCATCTTTAAATTCGTAATTCTCCGACAGCCTGTTCAGCTTTTCGGGTGGACACCAGAAATCCGTGTCCTTCATGCCAAGCGGTTCAAACAACTCCATATGCAGGAAATCACTGAATTTTTTGCCTGAAATCACTTCCACTATGGCTCCAAGAATGTCCGCACTTGTGCCATACATCCACTTTTCACCCGGCTGAAAGGCGAGCGGCTGTTTTCCTATTTCATTGGCGATGGTGATTGTATCCCACGGCTTTCCTTCCTCAACATCTTTTGCCATTCTGTCGAACAGCTTCTGCATCTCCGCGCCCGCTGCGAAGCCTGTGTCGGGGTAGCAGCAGCCTGAAGTCATATCCAGAAGATTCTTTATTGTAACCTCGTTTTTGAGCGGCTCACTGCCGTTTTCTGTCAGCACACTCTGATTTTTAAAACCCTCCAGATACCAACATACTCTGTCGTTGATATCCAGCATACCTCTGTCCAAAAGTATCATTACCGCTGCGGCGGTAATATTTTTTGTGACGGAATAAAGTCTTACTATCGTGTCATTCTCCCATTTTATTCCACGCGCCTCATCCGCCATACCAACGTTTGCGCGGTATATTGGGTGGCCGCCGCGCAGAACATATGCGGATGCGCCCTTGACCTCTCCGTTAGCTACCTGGCTTTTCAGTATTTTTGTGATATTTTCCAGCTTTACAAGATTCATAATTACCTCCTGATTTGAAAATTTACTGTTTCAAAAAACGCAAGTCATGTGCGCTCTCACATTTAATTCCTGATTTTCCTCGCCTCGCAATAAAAACGCTTATCATTGGCGTGACCCATCGAAAATGTTTTTCGCGGCAGCGCTCCGTCTTTTATAACCGTCGGGAAAAGTTCCGATTTCTCCATTGACGGGAGCAGAAAGCCTATGCTTCCACGTTTGCAGCACAACTCCCTGACAACGTTTTCGCCGTGTATATAATCAATTTTTCCCGCGTTCTCCGCGAGATACCTGTCCAGAAAGACCTGCAATGAGCCTACCGTAAGATTTGAGGATGGCTTTGTAACGGCAAAGCTTTCCTCTCTGCCATCAAGAATAATTGTGAACCGCTGACCTTCGCCGTCTTTTTTCAGACCGAGTGCTTCCGTAAGCTCCGACATCAGCTTGCCTGTATCCGTTTCGGTTATAACGCGGTGGATAGCCTCAAATTCCAGCGCTGGGCTGTGCAGGTTTACCAGCTCAACCAACGCGAAGCGGGCAAGGTCGGCGTCAGGATTTCCTTCACGCTTTTTCATTTCGTAGCATTCCTTGGCTGTGGCGAGCGAATGATTTCCGTCGCCCATAGCATAAAGCAGCACATCTTCGTTATCCAGTCCGTATCTTGCGTTGAATTCTGACCTGTCAGCAAGCCTTTCAAGTGCCGCCAGCACATCTGCCGCAGCTTCGCCGCGGATTGCAAAACCCTCAAGTCGACCGCCGTTCTGCATCAGTTCGAAATCATATGCCTTTTCAAAGCTGTCTGCTCTTGCCTCAAGCGGCTCTATGACCGTTTTTGCTGGATCGTCGATAAGTATCATGATATGGGGCAGCTCAAGCGCGGCGTCCCTGCGTATTTTAACCCGCGGAGGTATCCTCTCGGCAACGGTGGCTTCGGTGGCACGAACCTGAGAGCTGCTGCCCTTGTTGTAGTCGTACATTTCAAGGTCAATGGCTCCCACAATGCCTGTGCGCACCTTGCCGTCCGCCTGTGTGCGTCGGGTAAGGATAAGGCTGTCAGGAAATTCCTTAAAAAGACCCTGCGCCAGATATTTCTCCATTTCCGCGTTTATGGCGGATATTCTTTCTTCCGTATCGGGCTGTTCAAGCCAGACCTCTGGAAGAATAAGTTTTAGCGCTGAGGGTGCGCCCCCGACTATCTCAGCCGTTTTTTGCCAGTACTGCGGTTCTCCGGTATACTGATCACAAGCGACTACACTCCACTTTGACATACCCGCCTGATCCAGCTTGGGAAGAAGTATATTTGCGGTAGAAAAAGCACTCATAAAAATGTTTTCCTTTCGTTTTAAGGTGAACGATACAGCGGAAAGGCAATCAGATATTTCTGCCGCCTTATCAACCTATCTTTATTTTACCATATTCTAATTTTTTTCGCAATATGTTTTTGAATTTTGGCGATTTTTTTAGGGTATTTTATAATGGTAGTTAAGGATTATGTAAGCATGGCAGCGTTTTGCGTCAGGAAAACTTTATGTGCTATTTTTTACCCGAAATTCAAGCCCCCTATCGTTTCATTATCCGATAGGGGGCTGACATTTATTATCTCCTATGAGTTTTTCTCTGTGTTTTAACCCGCACATATTCTCGTCCGCCGGATTTTCAACAAGCTTCCGTGATTTATCGAGCTGCCTTGCGGGATAAAACCCGCTGCTGAAGCCAATCCTGTATGGGGCTTCCTCAGTACGTTTATATTCCTCCAATCAATGTCGGGGGAGCATTCTTTCAGGCTGCTTTTTCATCACTCAACTTTTATTCCGCCGCTGATATCAGGGTTGTTGAGAAGATCATCCAATTCGGGTATCCCCGTATATATATCCGATGTTTCTCCGCTCTCGGGTTCTTTTGTTCCTGTTATATCTGTCGTTTCCTGTGTTTCGCTCTCCCGCGTTTCCTCGGAGCTGCCGCTCTCATTAGATTCATCCGTTTCGTTAGTCTCAAAGGTTTCCGAGGTCACGGGAACGTCGGGCATATCCGGATTGTTCGGATCGCTCGGATCAACGGGTATAACCGGTATGCCGGGGTTCTCCGGCAGAGTGACCGCATCGCTTCCGCTGCCGCTGTAAGTCAGCCTGCTGCGGGCAAAATAGGCGTAAACCCCATTGGCGATAGCATCAGCTATTTTTGACTGGTTTTCAGCGTTCGCCATTACCATGCACTCACGTTCGTTGGAAATAAAGCCCATTTCCACCAGCACGGACGGAAAATCCTGCTGAAGCGTTACCCAGTAGTAGCTGTATTTCGCGCCGCGGTCGCTTTCCGTGCCATCGGCGTATACTCCGTCATAAAAGCTCACAAGTTCACTGTTTATGGCGCTTGCCAGCGGCTGCGAGAACGGCGTGAAGTAGTAAACCTCCACCCCGTGAGGTTCTCCGCTCTCAACGCTGTTGCAGTGCAGCGAAAGGTACATGTCTGCGTCATAGGAGCGCGCAACGATAGGACGTGTATCAGTGAGAATATATTCGCTCTCGGTTTTCAGCCTTACCGCGGTCGCACCCATAGCCGTGAGCTTTTCCGTAAGCTGTTTTGCCACAGCGAGATTCACCGCCTGCTCGGTAACGTTTCCTACACCGCCAGGGTCAAGCTTGTCGGGCTTGCCCGCCATTCCGTATCCGTGTCCGGGGTCGATAACTATTATCTTACCCGCAAGCGAACCGGTTGGCACATTGAAGGTAAGCATAAGATCGCCGTTTTCGTCGTAATACGCGCCGCAGCCGCTGTAAATTCCCTCCTGACGAAGCGTAAGCGCCAGTCTGAATTTCGGTATGCCGTTTTCCTCTATCATTTCCCACTTTCCGCTGCTGAACATCGAGCAATAGTCAAAGCTCGGAAGTCCCGTAACGGAGGTTACGTTGTCAAATGTTATATATACTGTCGGAGCGTTGTAGTTACTCACGCCGTAAGGACCGTCAGGGTCGTTGAAAAAATCCACGGGGGCGGTCACGTTAAAGCTTGCCTTATAGTCCATATGCAGCTTTATAAAGCTCTTTCCGCCGCTGTTGCCTATCTCCTTTAC
>CAJTMU010000062.1:0-5235 GCA_910577365.1 uncultured Oscillospiraceae bacterium
GAGTTGTTGTCGTACTTTCCGCCCGCGTACAGCGTACAAAACGCCAGTTCCCAGTTATATTTATCCTCGCTCTTGTTAAAGTCTATCGGGATACCGCGCCCCATGTCCTCAACGGTAACGGAATGATCCGCGAAAAGCGTTGTCACAATTTTCTTTCCATAGCCCTCGCGCGCCTCGTCGATTGAGTTCGAGATTATCTCGAAAACTGAATGGCGGCAGCCCTCAACGCTGTCCGAGCCAAAAATTACCGCAGGGCGCAACCGCACTTGGTCAGGTCCTTTAAGCGATTTTAAGTCATTATAGGTCGATTCTTTATTTGCCATTTCCACACCTTTTATATTTCCGCGGAAATATCATCGGGAGAATTATCCTCCGCGCCGTCCGCGTTGAATTTAATGCCCTCGGCACGCAGCCGTATCAAATAAAAAGCTCTAAGCCACTCCAGCTCGCTCTCTATCCTGTCCGCAAGTTTTACAAGCCTGCGCTTGCCCACACGCCTGTCAAGCACCGCGAACATTCTTACAAGTGCGTTATCACTATTGAGGCTGTCCTCAATAGACTGATTGTCAAACTCCGCAAATGCGGCGTAAAAACACCGCTGGTCAAATTCTCCCTCGTCCAGCACGGCATATCTGCTTTTTGCACATACCTCTTTGTAAGACAATTCGGGATTTTCGGTGCGTATCCTCTTTTCGGCATAATACTGCGCCATGACCATGTCCAAATAGTTTCCCTTAAGTATTTCCTCTCCGTCAAGACGCACCGCGGCTCTTCCCTCGTGGTCGGGATACTTGCTGTAAGAGGTAGCAAAATATTGAATATGTCCGCGAAGGCTTTCCGCTAAGTATTCGTTCTCCAGCTTAGCACGAATTTTACTCCATGGCATAAATCAGCTTTTCCTCTGTCCCGCGGCATATTTGCCGCAGTTTATGTCCAGCACCGTTCTTATCGGCTGTATAAGGGAATTTTCATATTGAACGCGCCACTGTATATCCTGTACTATCCTACCGTTCTCGTTTATTCCGTCAATGGTATCCCCGCTTTTAACGGGAAAATCGTTATTGAACTGATAGCTTGCGATATTGTAAACGTACTCCACCGCGTGGTTCGGGTCAATGCCGTGAAAATGCAGCTGAACGTCCGCGCAGCCGAACGTGTAAAAGCCTATCGTATCCACTATCATATCGTCGCTGTTGTTTATCGTGAAAAATCTCGCGTTCACCGCCAGACGGATAAACCTCGCTGCGGAGTCGTACTGCTTGCTGTTTTCAAAATCCTCGGGAGTGGTGAGCTTGCCGCTCGCGAACACATAAATCGCTTCGCAGGACGGGTAGCTGTGCAAAGCCGCGTCCACCAAATTCACAAAGAATTCCGCCTGCTCCTTATAATCAAGTCCGCCCGACAGCATACCGAAAACATCCACGCAATACTCAAACTCATCGATAGCCTCGCTGCCGTTCTTGAAATCCCAGAACTGACTGCGCTTAAGCTCGTCTATATTCCCAGAAGAAAACGCCCTCGGCTCACCAATATTCGCAAGCACAGGCATTCCCTGCGGAGCGTCCTTGAAAACCGCATTATACTTCGGCACGGCGAATGTATAATACGACGCTTTGTCACCCACACTCTCAACCTCTCCGAACAGCTTTTCCATAGCTGCCCTTACCGCGTTGAAATCCGCCTGAGCGGGCTTTTCCCTGAACAGAAGATTTGCGATAAGCATCTCCTGTTCCGGAGCTTTCTGACTTACGTCCTGATCCAAAATTTTCTTACTCATTTTAATCTCCTTATTAAAAAATTACAAAATCTCTGAAATACATACCCCACTGCACTTCGTTCCGCTCCGCAAATATTGCGGAAACCGCGCAGCATTTACAGTCAAGACAAATGCGCGATTTTTTTAATTATAGCATGAGCGATATGCGGACGATTTTCACTTAAGTAATTTTACATGACTATAAAGCGGAGGCAATGCGCAATAATAACGCGTTGCCAATTAGCTGTTATGGTTATGGACTGGAACACGGAGCGCTGCTTTTCCGCCCAAAATCTCCCTATTTATTCATTATACCATATCTTGACGAAAAATGCAAGCGCCGCCACAATTTTTTGTCCGCGGCGGCGGATTTTTTATTATCCTGCATATATAACACGATCTACTTGCTCGGATCGATAAATTCTCGGTAATCATACAGATACTTTACCCCCGATATCAGCGTAAGCAGCGCCGCGATATACATAAGCACATCACCGATTATCTGAACGGGCAGTTCGGGAATAAGCCCGATATTGTCCGAGAAAATACGCATAGCCAGTATCGCGGCGATACCGCCCATTGTAGCGGCGGTCTTGACCTTTCCCCATATGTTCGCGGGAATGACCGCTTTCCTGTCGCTGCCCGCGGCGACAAGTCTTACACCGGAAACCGCGAACTCTCTGACAAGAATGACAACAGTCACCCATGACGCCGTCCAACCGCGCTCTGTAAAGCAGACCAAAGCCGCCGCCACAAGAATTTTATCCGCAAGCGGGTCGAGAAACTTCCCGAAATCCGTAACCATATCGTACTTGCGCGCTATTTTGCCGTCGAACATGTCCGTAAAGCTTGCCGCTCCGAAAAGCACCAGCGCCCAGAAATAATTCAGCGGTACGGCTTCCATACACATAAACAGTACGAAAAACGGCACAATGACAACTCTTAAAAGAGTAAGTTTATTTGCTAAATTCATATCACTTCTCCGATAAGATTATTATCCACCACGTCAAGTATCTTTATTCTGACAAAATCTCCGATTTTAAGACCCCTTGACTTTGGCGCGCGGAAATAAATCATACCGTCTATCTCGGGAGCGAACATGGCGCTCCTGCCAAAATAATGCTCCAGATATCTGTCGTATCCCTCCACGACCACCTCGGTCTCGCTTCCTGTCATGCTTCCGTACAGCTCCGCAACGCGCGCGTCCTGCTGCTCCTCAAGTATCTCCTTGCGGTGCTCACGAACTTCCTCTTCAACCATATCCGGAAATCCCGCCGCGGGAGTGTCTTCCTCCTCGGAGTAGGCAAAGCAGCCCATTCTCTCAAATCTCATATCCTGCGCAAAATCGCCCAGCGCATTAAACTGCTCTTCCGTTTCCCCGGGAAATCCCGTTATGAACGTTGTTCTGAGCGTAATGCCCGGTATCTCCGCGCGCAGCTTCGCGACAAGCTCTCTGAGGAACTTTTCATCGCCCCTGCGGTTCATTCTTTTGAGAATACCCCCGTCGCAATGCTGCATGGGTATATCCAGATATTTCACTATCTTGTCCTGCCGCTTTATGCAGTTTATCAGCTCGTCAGTGATACGCTCGGGGTAGCAGTAAAGCAGGCGTATCCATTTGAAGCCGTCTATCTCGCAAAGCTTGTCCAACAGCTTGGGCAGAGCGAGTTTTCCATACAAGTCAAGACCGTAACGTGTGGTGTCCTGCGCAACTATAACAAGCTCCTTTACGCCGTCCGCCGCAAGCAGCCTCGCCTCATCAACGATATTTTCAATCGGGCGGCTTCTGAAGCGTCCGCGTATCTGAGGTATGGCGCAGTATGTACAGCAGTTGTCGCAGCCGTCCGCAATGCGCATATACGCGTAATGCGGCAAAGTGGACAATATCCGCTTGCCCTCCATGCTGTGGGATTCCTTGACACCGAAGCAGCACACCCTCTCGCCCGCCGTTACCATGTCCAGTATTTCGCATATCCTGCCGTATTCCGAAATGCCCACCACCGCGTCAACCTCGGGAAATTCCTTGACAAACTGCTCACGGTAACGCTCCGAAAGACAGCCCGTGACAACTATATGCTTTATCCTGCCCTCGTTTTTAAGGTCTATCAGCTCCATTATCCAGCCGATAGCCTCTTCCTTGGCGGACTGTATGAACCCGCAGGTGTTCACCAACGCTATATCCGCAAGCCCCGCTTCCTCCACGAAAGCGTAGCCATTTTCCGCGATCTTCGCCATCATCTGCTCCGCGTCCACCTGATTTTTGGCACAGCCCAGAGAAACCATCGCTATTTTTGTTCTTTTTTCGCCGTTTTTGCTCATTCGCTTTCGTCCTCTTCGTAATCCTCTAAAATCGTTTCGATACAGCGCTTTACCGCCGCGTAGTCGTATCCCCGCCGCGCAAGCGCCGCTATGGTACGCCGCCTGTCGTCGTAATCCTGTATTTTTGCGTAGTATTTTCGCTCTATAAGCTCGGTTATCTCTCCGTCGATATCGTCATATTCGGCGAGAGCGTCCTCGACAAGATTTTCGTCCAGACCTTTGTGAAGCATCTCATACCGTGCCTTGCGCAAGCCCCAGTGCTTCGTGTGTATGAGGTGCTCCGCAAGCTTTGAGGCATATTCCTCATCGTTTATATAGCCGCTTTCCTTCATATAGCTCGCAGCGGCGTGGGATATCTCCTCGGTATAGCTCGAACGCAGCTTGTTGTAAAGCTCGTTGTAGCAATACTGACGTACTCCCAGAAGATATAAAGCGCGTTTTTTCGCCTTTCGCAGCGTATCGGCGCAGCGAATTTCCTCTAAAGCACTCTCGTCAAGCTCACCGCCCTCGCTCAGCCCGTAGTCCTCAACCACAGAAGCGTTTATGTACACCGACATTTCACCGTCCAGCTCCAACAGCCACGTTTCTCCCTTATATGGCGACAGCTCGGTTATCTCCATTATTCAAGCTCCTCGGGCGCAAACTCCGCAAAATCGTCATCATCGGAAGCCGCGGGCGCTGCCGCCTTTCCTTCCTCGGGCATCTCATCGTCAGCTTCGGAATCCAACAAACTGGTGTTTTTCGCAAACTCCTCGCGCACCTTTTTCTCTACCTCATCGCATATGTTGGGGTTGTCTATAAGGTATTGCTTTACCTTTTCGCGTCCCTGCCCTATCTTCATATCGTCGTAGCTGAACCACGAGCCGCTTTTTTTGACAATGCCCAGCTCCACCGAGGTGTCCACTATTTCGCCTATCTTGGATATTCCCTCGCCGAAAACCATGTCGAACTTCGCAGTTTTAAAGGGAGGAGCTACCTTGTTCTTCACAACCTTTGCCTTTGTGCCGTAGCCTATCACCTGTCCGCCGTCTTTGATAGGCTCGCCGCGCCTTACCTCAATGCGCACCGACGAATAGAATTTCAGCGCCCTGCCGCCCGGGGTTGTTTCGGGGTTACCGTACATAACGCCGATCTTTTCTCTTATCTGGTTGATGAAAATA
>CAJTMU010000062.1:5245-13131 GCA_910577365.1 uncultured Oscillospiraceae bacterium
TTAATGACCGAGGTCAGCTTTCTCAGCGCCTGCGACATCAGTCTTGCCTGTATGCCCACATGAGCGTCGCCCATATCGCCGTCTATCTCCGCGCGGGTAGTCATTGCCGCTACCGAGTCCAGAACTATGATATCGATAGCGCCCGAACGGATAAGCGTTTCGATTATCTCCAGCGCCTGTTCGCCTGTGTCGGGCTGAGAAACCAGAAGATTGTCTACGTCGACTCCGAGCTTTTTCGCGTATACGGGATCGAGTGCGTGCTCAACGTCGATAAACGCCGCTGTGCCGCCCGCCTTCTGCGCTTCCGCAATCGCGTGCAGAGTAAGTGTGGTTTTTCCCGACGACTCCGTACCGTATATTTCGATTATTCTTCCGCGCGGAAGTCCACCTATTCCCAGCGCCATATCCAGCATCAGCGAACCGGTGGAAATACACTCTATATCAAGATGCTTGTTTTCGCCCATAAACATTATGGAGCCTGCTCCGTATGTCTTTTCGATCTGCGCCATAGCTGTCTTGAGCGCCTTTTTCTTCTCCTCGGGGTCGACAATCTTGACGACGGGAGGCGGGAGCTTCTTATCCTTTTTCTTGTCCATTGCCATATTATTGTTCCTCCATTATTTTGTTCACTTTATAACCACGCGGTATATCCCGCATGTAGATTCGATTTTCCGCCGGCTTTAGCACTCCGTCCGGCGTTTCACCGCTTTATTCCGTAGACTACACGGTATATCCCGCACGCGTCTTTTGCGCATTCCGCTTTCATGCCGCTCTCGGCGAATATCTGCACAACGTCTTTTTCCTGACCTATGCCTATTTCCACCGCGAACAGCCCGCCGCTTTTCAGGCAGCCTGTCCATCGGGGAAGTATCTCTCTATAAAAATTAAGACCATCGCTGCCACCGTACAGCGCGCTTTGCGGCTCATATGCGACCTCGCGTTGAAGCTGCTTCATGTCATCTTTCGTAAGATAAGGCGGATTTGCAACGACAGCGTCAAAGCTCTCCAACGTTGTAAACGTGAGCACGTCGGCGCGTACCGCCTCGACTGTTCCGCTTACTTCGTTCAGCTCGATATTTCTTTCGAGATACCCGAATGCCGCTTCGGAAAGCTCATAGCACTTTACCTTGCAGTCGCAGCGTCTTGCAAGCGAGATGCCCACACAGCCGCTGCCCGCGCACAGGTCAGCTATCAGCCCGCCGCCGTTCTTTTTGAGATATCCCTCCGCAATCTCCGTGAGAAGCTCGGTATCCTGACGCGGTATCAGCACACCCTCTCCCACCTTAAACGGATACCCGTAAAACTCCCACTCGCCCAGAATATACTGGAGCGGCTCTCCGCGTGTTCGGCGCAGAACCATTTCGCGCGCCGCGTCCGATATCTCGCTCTCAACGGGCATATTCGGCTCGGTAAGAAGCGTGAGCCGCGATATACCCGCGCTCTCCATTATGCATTCCGCCTCGAGCCGCGCGTTATCAACACCTGCTTCGGAAAGCGCTGCTGTCAGCTCCCGCACAAACCCGCGCATTACCACGAGTCGTCTTCCCCCTCCTTGGGCAGGCAGGGCGTTATCGCGGCTATGGCTATCTCTATCTGCGAATCGTCCGGCTCTCTTGTGGTAAGCCGCTGCATCCACAGCCCGGGCGCGGAAATTATTCTTGTGCAGATGTTCGTGTATCTTCCCGCAAGCTTTATCAGCTCGTAAGATATGCCCACAACCAGCGGAAGCAGGATCAGCTTGCACACCACGCGCAGAAGTATCGCCAGCCCGTCTTTCTCAATACCAAGCCATTCCTTGAACATTTCGGGGGTTATTGGCACGACCATATATACCAGAATGCTTACCAGCAGCGTGATTATAATAAAGCTGGTACCACAGCGGGGGTGAAAGCGGCACATATTCCGAACGTTCTCCACCGTAAGCTCCTTTCCCTGTTCATAGCAGGTAATGGTCTTATGTTCCGCGCCGTGATACTCATATGTGCGCTTGATATCTTTCATCTGCGCCACCAACGCCATATACCCCACAAACATGGCAATTTTCAGCACGCCCTCAAAAACCGTCCGCCAACCTGAAATATCAATATCGCCCGCAAGGTATTCGATACCGGTAAAAATATAGGACGGCACAAACAGGAACATCACCACAGCCAGCGCCACTGCTATCACCATAGCGATACCCATTATTACCCCCGTGAGCTTGTCACCGAGTTTATCGTCCAGCCACTTCTCAAATTTAGACTGCTCCTCTTCGGAGTCGTCCTCCATCATTCCGCTTTTTTCCGCGGATTTCGTCATATAGGTATATCCCTCAGTAAGGGTCTTTACAAAATTAAAGCTGCCGCGTATTATTGGCACTTTCTCATACCATTTTCTGTCAGGAATCTCCCACTCCTCCACGTCAATGCTGCCGTCTTTCATGCGCACAGCCATAGCACCAGTGGAAACACCTTTCATCATTATCCCCTCAATAAGCGCCTGACCGCCTATTCGGGTCTTTTTTCCCGTATCCGCTTTTTTGCTCACCTTTGTTCTCCTTATTCTAATTTGAATTTTCCCGTGCTGTGAAAGTTCCGCCGCACTTTGTTTCGCTGCGCGGAGTTTTGCGTAAAATCCTCACAGCCTGTTGCAGGAAAATTCCTGCGTGAGCGGTTTGTTGCTCTAAACCGACACACCGTACGAGCTGCGCCCACACTGCCGTGGTAAAAATATACAATCTACTCTTTGCGCTTATTACCCATTATCCGCCATAGTTTTATCGAGCAAAAGCGTAATTATAACCGTAGTGCCCACATTCAATTCGCTTTCAATATCCAGTACCCCGCCATGCATGGCTATTATCTCGTCCGCAACCGCCAGCCCAATTCCCGAGCCGCGGCGAGTGCTGTTCGCCTTGTAAAACTTCGACTTTACTTTCGGCAGATCTGACGGAGCAATACCGCAGCCTGTATCCGCAACGATAACGCTTACCGAATCTTCCCGCTTTTCCACCGATATTTCTATCCTGCCGCCCGGGTCGGTGTATTTTAAAGCGTTATCAATAATGTTTATGAAAACCTGCCTAAGCCTGTTTTTATCGCCGTAAACTGGACAGAGGAATTCCGGCTCGTCATAGCTTATCAGAATATTTTCCTTTTTTGCCTTGTCGATATATATCAGCAATGCATCTTCAAGCTCCGCGATAATGTCCATCTTGCTCATCTGAAGCGAGAAATGCCCGCTTTGTATGCGCGAGAAATCGAGAAGCTCCTCTACCATGCGTTCCAGGCGCAGCGTTTCGCCCGATATCACTTTCATTCCCTTTGAGAACGCCTCCGGCTCATATCCCCCCGCCAGCGTTTCGCTCCAGCCTTTTATTGCCGTGAGCGGCGTCCGCAGCTCATGCGAAACTGAGGATATGAAATCATTTTTTATCTGTTCGGAGTTTTCAAGCTCGTCCGCCATATCGTTGAACGCCCGTGAAAGATCGCCTATTTCGTCGTTATTTTTAATGGCTATTCTCTCGGAAAAATCACCCTTGGCAAGCTTCTTTGCAGTTTCACTAATCTCCACCAAAGGAACACATATTGACTTTACAAAATAAAGCCCCGTCATTATCACAATTAAAATAACGAACAGGCTTATAACCATAGCCGCCAGAATTATCGCCGAAAGCTGACTGTCCACCATCTCCAGAGATGTTACAAAGCGCAGCGCGCTGTAATTGCTGCTGGGCTGAGCCACCATTATCGTTACTGCGAGAATGTTTTCTCCGCCGTCATTTCCCCTGAATACGCCCAACCCGTCATCGCTTTTAAGCGCAAGCTCATAATCGGGCATATAGTAGCTGTCGTCAGGGGTGAACCCGCTTGATGAAAGCGTAACATCGCCGTTTCTGTTTATGGACATCATTTCCATTCTGTCCTTTTTTTCAAAACCCTCTATAAGCTCCCGTACTCCCGTGGAATAATTTACCGCAAGATTGCCGTAAAGCCTTGCCAGAATGGTAGCCGTAGCATTAGCCTCCGACACCACATAGCTTTCCGCCGAGCCATAGTAATACTGCCGCATAAAATAATATATGCCTACGTTGGCAATGATAAGCAGCAGCGCGATAACGCTCAGTGTGTTCACCATCCAGCGCGTGGCAATTGAGCGATTTGATTTTCCAATGCGCGCCGTTTTAACAACCTCGTTCATCTCAGATATTCCACTTATACCCGAAGCCCCACAGCGTTATGATATACTTCGGATTTGACGGGTCTTCCTCTATCTTCATGCGCAGCCTGCGTATATTAACATCAACCACCTTATCCTCCCCCACATAGGCTTCACCCCAAATATGATGGAGTATCGTCTTGCGGTCAATAGCGGTATTCCGATTTTTCAGCAAATATTCCATTATATGGTACTCAACTTGAGTAAGGTCCACCAAATTGCCGTTTTTCCTCACGGTACGGCTTTGATAATCCAGCGAAAACGGACCCGAGATTATTATCTTGGAATTGTCTTTGTGAGCGTTGCTGATACTTACCCTGCGGTATATCGCGTCCACTCTCGCCACAAGCTCCGAGGGCGAAAAAGGCTTTGTGACGTAATCGTCAGCGCCTATCATCAGACAATTCACCTTGTCCATTTCCTGAGATTTTGCAGACAGCATTATTATACCTATTTCGCTGCTCTTTTCTCTTATCCATCTGCAAAGCGTAAACCCGTCCATTCCTGGCATCATTATATCGAGAAGCGCCACGTCGAAGCTTCCATTCTGCCGGTTGTACACCTCCACCGCGTCCTCGCCGCAAGCTACGTCCACAACATCGTACCCCGCCCGCCGAAGATTTATCACCACAAAATCACGTATAGCCTCCTCGTCCTCGCAAACAAGTATTCTTTTCATACGCTTATCCTTTCCGTAAATCAGATTAACTTCATGTCTCCGGAGCTAATGCGGCATATGCCTGTACTTTCCCAATTCCAGCATATCAAATTCGTCCTTGTCGGGATAACGCCACACGCCAAGTTCTCTTAGCAGTATATTTATAACTCCCTCGCCGCGGCTCGGTTCAACAGCAATTCGCCCGTTTTCGTAAAGCACACCCGCCTGCGTTCCAACCCCTCCGAAATACTCGGTTTCAATATAAGCAAGCTTTGTACGAAATGAGTATCTCTCTATAAGCGTTTTTACCTCTTCGGTAAAGTTTTCAAGCTCGGAAAAGGGAAGCTCGTCGGATACTTCCAACAGCTCTCCGACGTCCTCCAAAAGGTCGTCCGTCATGAATATCATTCCGAAGCCCTGCGGAAGCTCAACCACCTTTGCCTTGAGCCAATCCTCCGCCAGCCTGCGGACAGATTCCCGCGCGCCTATAACAGCTCTGATACAATGCCCCATGGTTGCCCCCAAATAAGAATTAAAAATCTATAAAATAATAAAGCAATTTTCAAGCTCGCTTTCTGTCAGTGCCAGATTGCCCGTAAGATAATCCGCACTTTCCAAGCAGCAGTATACGGTTTCGTCACTCTCACCGAGAACGCGCATTCCCTTTGCCGCGTCAAGACCCTCCGCGTCGTCCTTATCCACAGCGCGGATACGCATAAGCTCGGTTTTCTCGTTTATCTCCAATCCCGTATCAACCGAGTAGGAAATAAACACTATCTCATTATCCGCGAAATTCACAACCGCGGAAACAACGCCCTGCCACCTGTTGGGAAACAGCAGCGCGAAGCTGTATTTGCTGCTGAAATAGCTGTAATGCTCCATGATAAAATTATCGTCGCTCACCGTGTGCCAACGCACCGCGCAGAGCTGCTCGGGACGGGTAAGCGTTTCATACCCCGGCAGCGGCGTGGTAGAGGGTATCTCTATAAACCCGTCGTTGTCGATATCGGAACAAGGGATATCCGCCATATAGTCGTTTGTGAAGCGCGATATCAGACTTGCTCCCCCTTCGGGAGTCACAAGCCTGTTTCCGTAACAGTACATCACGTCCGTGCCATACTGCCCCGAACCTCGGGAGTAATCCAGAAACAGCGCGGTTATGTTATCAGACAACTGCCCCTTGACCACCCTGACATAATCCGATGCTTCCCCGCCAAGACGGGTCTCCGAAAGCTTTTCAAAGCCATTGTCCGAATTTGTAAACATCATTGCTGTGGAAACCTGATTCGCCTTGTCGTTGACAACGCACACCAACTCGTCGCTGCCGTCGGCATTGAGATCGATCACCTCAAGGCTTGCATAGGTGGACGCGAAAAGCTCCACCGGCACACCGCCGCTGTAATTCAATACGCTGAACGATTTTTCCGACTGATTGAGCAGACTGTAACAGATGATTATATCCACGTTTTCCGTGTTTCCAAGCCGCGCAAAGCTTATGCTGTCCACCTCGCTTCCAACGCAGGCTATATCGTAGACCGCCACCCATTCGCCGCCGTCCTTATCAAGTATTTTCAGCCGCAGAGCGCTCTCGCCCGACTGCACTGTCTGGCTCTCATAGAACACCAGCGCCTCGTCACCCTCTTCATCGTCGATATTTTTAAGCACGAACGCGGAGCGGTAATCGCCGCTTTTGGGGTATTTCAGCTTTACTCCTGAGCCAACACTGTTTATCAACGCCTGATATATCGCGCTCTGTTCCGCGTCCAGCTTCGGCGCTGTCAGCATATTCTCAACGGAGATACCCGCGGAGCAGCCGCAAAGCGTTATTAAAAAACCGCACAGAAGAGCACACAAAATTTTATTTATTTTCACAAAATCCCTCCGAACGGGAAATAAATCTAATATAAAAAATGGTCAGGTATCAGTCAAAAACAATACCTAACCAATTATACCATATTTCAATGGATTTTAAAAGCCCTTTTTCAAAATTTATTGAAAGATTTTTCACATGTGTGCGTTCATGGAAGCCTATATTTCCGCGTCCTCAACTGGAGATTCAGCTTTACTCGGCTTTTCGCCCATGAAAAGCACGATCGTAGCGGCAGCCGCAGTAATTCCCATAGCAACGTTCACCCACGGCGTATAGGTCATAAAGTAGGCGTTTTCACCCATGCTTGCCTGAAAGAAAAGCTCAGAGTTGTAAGCGGTTGCGGTAATACGTGAGGATATTTCCTCTGGGGCAGCAAAACCAGCTGTAATGGTTGCCAACGCCGAGGAAAGAGTAAGCACCGCAGCAGTAACTCCGTATCCGCAGACGGTTATTCTTGTGAACTTCTTTTCGTTCCCCGAAAGCAGCTTTGAAAGCTGCATAAAGAACAAAGAGCCGACCAGCACCGAAAGCGCCTCTATGAGATATTCAGGAACAGCGGTAATTACCATGCGCTTCATGAATACGCATACTCCGCGCAGCATAAAATACGCTCCTGGCAGAACATAACAGAAACCCAGCGCGGGTGTAAATTCCTTTTTGTAAAGCGTCATGAAAGCAAGCAAAACCATCAGAGCACCCGCGATAAAGTCAATATATATCAGCAGCTTAAGCGGAGCCAGCGCGCCTTTTTCAGCAAACCCCTCATAAAATGCGCACATTCCCGTCAAAAGCAGACCAAAACCTATTACCGCCGCTCTTCCGTCGGAAATATCACTTAAGGGAGTCGACGCAAAACCGCCCTTTTTTCCGTCGATTACCGCAAATACTATCGCCAGCGCAAAAGTAAGAATGATCAGCCCGTAATAGCCCCAATCAAGCAAAAATCCGTTATCATGATACAGAAAGCCCGACGTCATGTCCGTGCCGAGAATTATCTGAAAAAGCCTTGTGATAAGGCATAGCACGAATGCCCCCGCCATAAGCCACACCGAAAGCCTGCTGTTTTTTCTCATCTTTATAATTGCCCTCTTTCCCCGAAATTCAACGCTTTTCAAGCGGTATATATGTTTTATTAAGATTAATCGCCTTATAAGCTGGACG
>CAJTMU010000063.1 GCA_910577365.1 uncultured Oscillospiraceae bacterium
TTGTACCATTTTACGGACTGCGATGACAGTCTTATCCGTGATTGGTTTGGCAAGCTGAAAGAGCAGGGCAGATATGAGGTAAATGACGCGGTCAAGGCAAAGCTTTCGGAGCTTTTTTACGCGGGCTGCTGCTCTGACGAGGAAACAAAAGCACAGATTAAAGCGACATTTGATGAGCATTCATATCTTATTGATACACATACCGCGGTTGCAGTTAAGGTTTATGAGGATTATCTAAATGCCACCGGCGACAAAACCCCTGTCGTTATAGCATCCACTGCCAATCCTTATAAGTTTGGCAGAGCGGTTTATGAGGCGGTTGACGGCAAGACGGTATGTGAGGGAGCGTTGGACGAGTTTGAGCTTATTTCTCATCTCGAACAGCAAACAAGCACGAAAATGCCTGAACCGCTTGCGGCTACCAAAAACAAACAGGTGAGATTTACCGGCTCGGTTGAAAAGCAGGATATGGGTGACACAGTGCTGAAATTTCTTGGCAAATGATTTCTAAAACAAGGCGAGGAGAGTGAGAGATTGATTTATACAATTGGCGACCTTCACCTCTCGCTCGGCTGTGACAAACCGATGGATATTTTCTCGGGCTGGAGCAATTATCTTGAGCGCCTTGAGGAGAACTGGAACAGAAAGATAACTGCGGACGATACGGTTGTGCTTCTTGGCGACCATTCGTGGGCGCTTAAACTGGAGGACAGCAAAAAGGATCTGGAATACATTCATTCCCGCCTTAACGGAAAAAAGATTCTTGTAAAGGGTAACCACGATCTTTGGTGGCAAACCATGAACAAGATGAACGCTTTTGTTGAAAGCAACGGCTTTGATACGATACGATTCCTGTTCAATAACGCCTATTCTGTTGAGGGTATCGCCATATGCGGAACAAGGGGCTGGATAAGGGAAAACGGAGAGCCGCAGGATATTAAAATACTCAGCCGTGAAGCGGGCAGGCTTGAGCTTTCGCTTCAGGCGGCGGCAAAACTGGGCGGAGAGAAAGTGGCATTTATACATTATCCGCCGATTTACGGCAGCGAGGAAAATGTGCTGATAACCGAGGTGCTTCATAAATACGGCGTAAAGCGCTGCTATTATGCGCATCTTCACGGCGCGAGCGTCCGCGGTGCGCTGAACGGCGAGAGAGCGGGAATTACATACAAGTTGGTTTCCGCGGATGGGGTCGGCTTTGATCCGATACAGGTAAATTAGGGGTATATCCCGTTAAATTAAAAATTGCCTTGATGGGCAAGGAAGGAATAATAAAAAATGGAAATTTTATCTCAGAACAAAACGGCGGCAAATACTACCGCAATTGAATTCAAATTCAGCGCAGAGGAATTTGAGGCGGCTTTGTCCGCAGCTTACAATAAGCAGAAGTCAAGAATATCCGTGCCCGGCTTCCGCAAAGGCAAGGCTCCCCGCAAGATAATTGAAACACATTATGGTGAGAGCGTTTTCTATGAGGACGCCGTTAATTCGCTGTATAACAATAATGTTGCCAAGCTGGTTGATGAAACCGGTCTTGAGGTTGTTGACGTGGACAACACCGAGGTAGTTTCTGTAAGCAAGACGGAGGGTGTTTGTTTCAAGGCTGATGTAATCACAAAGCCTGAGGTTGAAATTTCCGATTACAAAGGATTAGAAGTAAAGAAAACGGTCAAGACTGTTACTGAGGACTCCGTAAACGAGGAGATTGAAAAGCTCCGCAAGAGAAACGGCAGAGAGATTTCGGTTGAGGACAGAGCGGTTGAAGAGGGTGACAATGCAGTCATCGACTTTGAGGGTTTTCTGGACGGTGTTCCTTTTGATGGCGGAAAGGGCGAGAAGTTCCCGCTTGAGATTGGCAGCCATACCTTTATTCCCGGATTTGAGGAGCAGGTCATCGGCAAGAATATCGGCGAGGATTTTGAAGTGAATGTTACTTTCCCGGAGGATTATCCCTCTGACAATCTGAAGGGGAAGCCCGCGGTATTCAAGTGCAAGCTGCATGAGATAAGAGGCAAGGAGCTGCCTGAGCTTAACGACGATTTTGCAAAGGACGTTGATGACGAGGCAGATACTTTGGACGAGCTGAAGGCTAAAATCAGGGAGAATCTGGAGAAGAAGGCGGCTGAAGATGCCGACAACAGCTTTGACAGCAACCTTGTAGATCTGCTTGTTGAGAAGATGAACGCGGAGGTTCCTCAGGTAATGTATGAGCGCCGCATTGACGATATCGTGCGTGAGTGGACTGCGAGAAACCGCATTTCCGTTGAGGATTACATCAAGTACACCGGTATTCAGCTTGACCAGTTCCGCAAAAGCTTTGCGGAGGTGGCTAAGAAGCAGGTTGATTTGCGTCTTTGCCTGGAGAAGATTTCAAAGCTTGAAAATGTCGAGGTCACCGATGAGGATGTTGCCAAGGAGTACGATGAGCTTGCGGAGCAGTATAAGATGGATGTTGACAGAGTAAAGCAGGCTATTCCCGAAACCGCTATCAGAAGCGACCTCAAAATTGAAAAGGCATTGGATATCGTAAAGGACAGCGCTAAGGTTGAAGAGGTTACGGAGTAATACTTACCTCAAATTCAGCTGTGGTTTATCTATCTCATGACCCGTTTTACCACGCGCACCACGGCGCTTACCCGAAAAAATCCGCGCGCTCGGGCTACACCGTCATATACGGGATTTTCCCTGTGCGGTGTAGTCACAATGTGCGCGGGTTTTGGTTAGTGGGCGCGTTACGACAAAATTCGGCAGTTCCGCTGACGCGGAGAAAGGAGCTATAATGGCTTATATTCCTTACGTTGTAGAACAGAGCAGTCACGGGGAGCGTTCTTATGATATATTCTCACGCTTGCTCAATGACAGAATCATTCTTTTGCATGACGAGGTTAATTCCGCGACCGCGAGCGTAGTTGTGGCACAGCTGCTGTATCTGGAAGGTCAGGATCCCGACAAGGACATCTCCCTTTATATCAACAGCCCGGGCGGATCGGTATCCGACGGTATGGCTATATACGATACCATGCAGTATATCAAGTGCGACGTTTCAACCATCTGCATGGGCATGGCGGCTTCCATGGGCGCGTTTCTGCTTTCGGCAGGAGCTAAGGGTAAGAGAATAGCTCTCGCAAACAGTGAGATTATGATTCATCAACCGCTTATCTCGGGCGGCGGTATCTCCGGACAGGTAACGGATATACAGATACGCTCGAATTATCTTCAGAAAACAAAGGAGCGTTTGAATCAAATTCTCAGCCGGAATACGGGCAAGGATTACGAAACTATCTGCCGCGACACTGAGCGCGATAATTTCATGACAGCCGAAGAGGCTCTGGAATACGGTCTTATTGACAAAGTTTTCAGCAGCCGCAGCGATATAGAGAAGTAAGCGAGGGAATATAATGTCTATGGTTTGCTCCTTTTGCGGAAAACACGAGGGAATGGTGAGCCGAATGCTTTACGGCATTAACGGTGAATCCGCTGTGATATGCAGCGAGTGTATCATGACCTCCTACAATATGCTGGTGGAAAGCGGCGATATCCGCGGCGGAGCGCTGCGCAAAAACCGCTTTGAACCACAGGACGACGGCTATATGTCTGAGGCGGACGAGCTGATGAAGCCCGAGGAGATAAAGGCTTATCTTGACGAATATATCATCGGTCAGGAGGAGGCCAAGAAGATACTCTCGGTTTCCGTCTACAATAACTACAAGCGTACTTTCCTCAACGATGAGGAAATAGATGATGTGGAGCTTCAAAAGTCCAATGTGCTGCTTCTGGGACCTACGGGCGTGGGCAAAACCGCGCTGGCTCAGACGCTGGCGAAGCTGCTGAATGTTCCCTTTGCAATAGCGGACGCTACCACCATAACTCAGGCGGGCTATGTTGGTGAGGACGTTGAAAATGTTCTGTTGCGGCTCATTCAGGCGGCGGATTACGATATTGAGGCGGCAGAGCGCGGAATAATCTATATCGACGAGATAGACAAGATATCCCGCCGCAGCGAGAATACCTCAATAACGCGAGACGTAAGCGGCGAGGGTGTTCAACAGGCGCTGCTCAAGATTGTTGAGGGAACCATTTCAAATGTTCCGCCGCAGGGCGGCAGAAAGCATCCTCATCAGGAATTTATTCAGATAAACACTAAAAACATTCTTTTCATATGCGGCGGTGCGTTTGACGGACTGGAAAAGATGATATCCAACCGTGTTTCCGCCTCTGTGATGGGCTTTGGTGCCGATGTAAAATCAAGCGATGACAAGGAAAGCTCTAAAATGCTTAAGCTGGTAACTCAGCAGGATCTGGTCAAGTATGGCATTATCCCTGAGCTTATCGGTCGTCTGCCGGTTATCGCGGCGATGGATTCGCTCGACGAGGACGCGCTAATGAGAATACTTGACGAGCCGAAAAACGCGCTTATAAAGCAGTATAAGATGCTGTTTAAGGCGGACGGCATCGAGTTGGAGTTCACGCGCGAGGCTATGCGTGCTATCGCGAAGAAGTCAATAGAGCGCAAGACAGGCGCGCGTGGTTTAAGGTCTATAATGGAGAATACGCTGCGCGACATCATGTTCACTGCCCCCAGCGACCCGAGCATAAGCAAGGTGACAATTACCGAGGAGCTTGTTAACGCTATGGACGACCAGAGTGAAAGCTCCGACAGAACGGTTCAGCCCGTTATCGAGCGCGACGATAAGCTGAAAAGCACTAAACCCGCCAAAAAGCAAACCAAGAAAATAGGTTAGAGGTAAGAAGTCGGATGTAAGAAGTAAGAAACGGACAGTGCTGTTCTTGCTTCTTACTTCTTGCTGTCTTACCTCATTTTTAAAGGGAGTTATTATGGGAAAGGTTTACAGAAAGCAGCGTATAGAGGGAGTTACCGTTCCCGCGATAATAAGGAACGGTCAGTATTTTTGGCATAATATGGCAGTATATGAGGACGGAACGGTGAGCTGCTGGGATAAAGTGGATTTATCCGATGTTCCCGAAAAGCTGAAAATCGGCAAGCTGGCGGTGAGCGTTCCCAACGGCGAATGGCTAAGCGTTTTTCATTGTTGTTCTCTTAAAATTGAGAGCGCGAAGTGGAGCTTCGACAGTAAAAGCTACTATAATTTTATCAAGGAAACCGTAAAAAGCCTCAATCCCGAGATGGCAAATATTTACAAGACCACTAACCGCGAAAAGGCTAAATGGAAAAGCCACAGAGTCGGCTTTATGGCAGATCCTACGCCCTTTAAACTAAAAGGTAAACTCGGATATACCATGCTGGATGGCAACAGGATGAATATTTTTCTCAGGGGCGGCGGAAAGATAGCGCTTACGGCTCTGTTCTGCTATGAGGACGGAACTTTTTCGGTTGACGGAATGGGAGAGGAATATCTTACAATGGAGGATATCGAAAGACTTTTCGCCGACAAAACCCTTTGCGCCGCGCCCGAAAGAGGGGAAACGATATCGTTCGGAGCGCTCGGCGAGGCGAAAATATTGACAAATCCAAAGCTTTCCGTTTCCGATAAGGACAAGCTTTCGGAGATAAAAAACGACTCTCTTGCTATCCAGAACAAGCCCGCCGCTCTCGACCTGTGCCGCGATGCGTATTTCGCGTACCTTATCGACCCGTGCGATTTTTACAAAGAAAAGCTGCGCGAGGCATACGAGGCTGTCCCCGAGCACCAGCGCTGCTATCTGGGTGATATGGACACACGAGATGCTGATTACGTGCGCATTCTTTATACCAATGAAAAGAGGGAGGTCTGAACGTGCCGGCATGTGAGGAATGTTATTCCGACAAAAGCCGCATAACTCCTCTGTTAAAGCCTTTGGATTGTCTGGAGAAGCATACGCAGTATATCTGCGGGACATGCGGGCGGTGCATTTGTATTGAATGCGACCCAAACCGATGTCTGCGCCGCTGGAATTTTCCCTTTAAGTCGCTTGATATTGCCAAATTATACCTGAGATCCGCCGATCATGTAATGAAAAGACCGTGCGGGATATATGAAGTTAAAAACAAAGGCGGCAGAATATCTTACAAGATTTTTGCGGGCGATGAGGAACGGCGGCTTTTTCTGGCTAAGAACAATGACAAGACCTGCTCCTCCGCCCCCGTTTTCACTGCGGCGGAATACAGAGAATATCCGGATACGCAGGTGCGCAGGCTGACCTCCGATGAAATAAAAAAATATATGTCGGAGCGGTGAGCTGAAAATCCATGGATCGTCTGAGCGTGAAATTTTTAAGAAAAAGTCGCTTGCCTAACGGAGTAAATCCGTCGTGAATTTTGTAGTTTATAAGAGGAGAGTATGCCTGTGACCGTTTTTGAGAAGATTTACGAGGTAGTCAGGAAAATCCCGCGCGGCAAGGTCGCCACCTACGGACAAATAGCTATGATGGCGGGTAACGCGCGGTGGGCGAGGGCGGTTGGATACGCGCTGCACTCCAATCCCGACCCCGACGGGATACCGTGCTACCGCGTGCTGAACAGATTTGGCGAGCTTGCTCCCGCATTCGCGTTCGGCGGAGCGGAAGTGCAGGCGGAGCTTCTCAGAGCCGACGGAATAGAGGTAACGGATGGCAGGGTGGATTTGGAAAAATACCTTTGGGACGGGCTTTGACAACTTGATTGGAGCAAAATAATGAAAGATAAAACAGAACAAAAGACCAAGAGATATTCCCTTGGCGAGGAAATATTTAATTCCGTTACCCACGGCGTGGGCAGCCTGCTTTCCATAGCGGGAACGGCAGTGCTTGTAGTTCTGGCGGCGCTATACTCCGACGCTTGGGGCGTGGTAAGCTCCGCTGTGTACGGAGCGTCGCTGATAATCCTTTATACAATGTCCACGCTTTATCATGCCATCACCAACACCCGTGCGAAAGCCTTTTTCCGCATTATGGATCATAATACCATTTTTTTCCTTATTGCAGGTACTTATACGCCGATAACCCTTGTGGCGCTGCGCGGAGCGCTTGGCTGGGTACTTTTCGGAGTGGTCTGGGGAGCGGCGGTGCTTGGTATCGTGCTTAACTCGATAGACCTTGAGCGCTTCAGAAAACCCTCAGTGGTGTGCTATATTGCTATGGGCTGGGTTATAATCTTTGCCGTGAAGCCTATGATAGACGGGGTAGCGCCGCTTGCATTATGGTTTTTGCTGATAGGCGGGCTGTTCTATACGGCTGGGATAATCTTTTACGCAATCAAAAGCAAGAAGTATTTCCATTCAGTTTGGCATATTTTCACCGTGGCGGGCAGCGTTTTCCACTATTTTTCCATACTTCTTATGATACTCGGCGAAGCAATATAGCGATATGTGAAAAAAGTCTGAAACCGCCTTGATTTAATGCGTAAAATATGGTATAATAAAAGCAAACATTTATTATATGAATATGTCCACATTCATACGCATATACGCTTACTTCATTTGCTCCGTGCGGTAATGGACAATTATACCATAAAATCGGTAAAGGCTGAAAACGATTTAACATATACGAAAGGATCGGACGCAATATAATGCAGGGACAACATTTGATATCGCAGCTTTCGGAGGAGATTTCAAAAGTTATCAAGGGCAAGGACGAAGCCATAATGATGATACTTACCGTGCTTCTTGCGCAGGGGCACGTACTTATAGAGGATGTGCCGGGAGTGGGAAAGACTACCCTTGCAATGGCGCTGGGAAAGGCTACTGGTCTTGGATTCAGGCGCGCCCAGTTTACGCCCGACGTTATGGCTTCGGATATAACCGGCTTCACCATGTTCAACAAGGAAGAAAACCGCTTTGAATACCGCTCGGGTCTGGTAATGACAAATATTCTGCTGGCGGACGAGATTAACCGCACCTCGCCGAAAACGCAGTCGGCGCTGCTGGAGGCAATGGAGGAAAAGCGCGTGACGGTTGACGGAGCCGTTCACCGCCTGCCCGATCCGTTTATGGTAATAGCCACACAGAACTCTCAGGGATATGTGGGAACGTTCCCGCTGCCCGAGGCGCAGCTTGACAGATTTATGGTGAAAATCAGCATGGGATACCCTTCCGTTGCCGAGGAAGCGATGATGATGATGGAGCGTCTGGGTGAAAACCCTGTGAACGATGTAGATAATATAATGTCCGCGGAACAGCTTCAGTGTTGCATTGACGAGGTGCAGGAGGTGGAATTTGCTTCGGGGCTTTGCAGATATGTAGCGGAGCTTTCCGCCGCTACCCGCCGCCATTCTGCCGTGGAGCTTGGGGTAAGCCCGCGCGCTTCTCTGGCGATAATGAACGCGGGGCGCGCCTACGCTTACATAAACGGCAGGGATTACGTTGTGCCCGAGGATATAGTAAGGCTTCTTATGCCCGTTTTCGCCCACAGGATAGTGCTGAAGCAGGAAACGCGCCTGAGCCGCTTTAATATCCGTTCCGTTTTGGAGGATATAGTGTCTTCGGTTACTCCCCCGATAAGAGGCAAGAGGTAAATATTTCCTGATACTTACATCGGAAAGGGGGAGCGCCAATGCGCAGGAACAGGGTTATATATATTCTGACGGTCATCGCGTGCCTTATTTTCTCCGCGGTTTACAGAAGCAGACTTTCGGCGGTGCTGCTGACAGCGGTGATAGGCTATCCCTTGCTGGCGCTGCTGCTAACGGCGGCGGGGCTTTTCTTCATTAAGGCGGAGTTTACGGAGGAAAGGTCTATCTATGAAAAAAACGTTCCGTTTGATCTGCAGATAAGGCTGAAAAATCGTTTCATTTTTGCCTACGCGCCCGCGGAATTGCTTTGTGTATTTCCCGACAGAGATACGGGAATCTTTTCGATAAGGCATATTTATGCTTCGGTCGCGCCGCTCGGGAAGTGCATGATATCGGTAAACTGCTTGCACAAATATCGCGGAAGCTATACGGCGGAGATACGCAGGCTGTCTGTTTACGACCCGCTGCGGATAATTAAGTTGACAAAAAAAGTCAAAAAGGAAATGCAGCAAATTTTTCTTCCGCGCAAAATAGGTCTGGGGGATCTGATGATGGTTTCGGAAAACGACCGCAGCAGCGCTCCCACGCGGCTTTTTACGGGGGATAAAGAGGATTTCTCCCATGTGCGGGAATACCGCCAGGGTGATATGATACAGCTTGTACACTGGAAGCTCACCGCAAAGCAGGACGAGCTTATGATAAAGCAGTTTGACGAGATAACCGACAAGCGCGCGGCGGTGTTGTGTGATTACAGCTTTGAGGGTAACGAAACGGGTCTGCTGCTCAGGGCGGATGGTATAATAGAGACCGCCATTGCTTTTGCCCTTTCGGCAATAGAGGCAGGTGTGAGGGTCAAGGTGGATTTTGGCATCGTTGACCGCGGATTTGTCAGCGAGATAAGCGACAAAGCGGGTTTTGACAGGTTTTACAGGCTAATGGCGGTTTTGCCCGCGAGGGTAGAAGTGGCGGAATTTGGCAGGCTTATGGATACCGTCGATAGGAACAACACCTCGGTCATTTTTTTGGTTACGGGCAGACTCACTGAAGAGTTGATATGCCGCGCCGACGTTCTTGCGGAGAGCTTTTCAGGGTTGGTGGTGCTTGCATTTGTAAATATTGGCGGAAGCGAGCTGGAAGCCGCTGCGCAGGGCAGAGGATTTGTATTTCTCAATATCCGCGGAGATGATGAGAACGGATTGAGCGGCGCGATAGAGAACGTGTTTTCGGGTAACTGATGTTTGCTTCGTAGTCATATGTGGGTATTACTGCTTTTCCTTAAAACCCGCCTTAATCTATAACTTGAAACAGTGTTTATATAAAACGCTGTTAGCCTGTATATAAAGTGTCAATCTAAGCTGAATTATTTAAATTTGAAGTTTTCCGCGACCCGCCCGAATGCGTAATACTTTGCTACGTTGCGTGTTGTACATTCAGGCTCTCGCGAAAAAATTCCTATGTCAACATTGCGTTGTTATAACTTTTTCTACAAACTGACAGCGTTTATATAAAACGCTGTTTTTTGTATAAATATTATTGGACATTTGTAGTATATTGTCAGATTTTATTTTCCTTTAAATAGGCGACAAACCGTTGTATTATCATATTTTTTCTGTTTTGTCAATTAAGTCTATGTATGAAATATACGAAAAAGGTAAAGAAAATTGTACACTATTTTTTCAAAAAGTCTGTTGACTTGTACAATAAAATGTGATATCATAATAATAATCTACTATATTTAGAGGAAAGATAAAGCGAAGCGAAAGGAAACCGCAATGATTCATGTAGTTAAAAAGGACAATACCAAAGAGGAGTTTAACGTTCAGAAGGTGGTGAATGCCGTTAATAAATCCGCCTGCCGCGTTATGTACAGCTTTACTCCCGAAGAGATAGATTTTATTTGCCGATTTGTGACGGATAAGGCTGAATCTATGAATAAGGAAGAAATTTCCATAGCGGAAATGCACAATATTGTCGAGGCGGCGCTGGAAGCGACAAATCCCGCCGTGGCAAAAAGCTACAAGGATTATCGCAACTACAAGCAGGATTTTGTGCATATGCTGGACGAGGTTTACAAAAAGAGCCAGTCTATTATGTATATAGGAGACAAGGAGAACAGCAACACGGACAGCGCTCTTGTTTCCACAAAGCGCAGCCTTATATTTAACGAGCTTAACAAGGAGCTTTACCAGAAATTTTTCATGACCACCGAGGAGCTTCAGGCGTGCCGCGACGGGTATATCTATGTTCATGATATGTCCGCGCGCCGCGATACCATGAACTGCTGCCTGTTTGATGTAAAGAGCGTGCTTGAGGGCGGCTTTGAGATGGGCAATCTTTGGTATAACGAGCCGAAGACGCTGGCGGTCGCGTTCGATGTTATAGGCGATATCACGCTTTCTGCGGCAAGCCAGCAGTACGGCGGGTTTACCGTGCCGAGCGTAGACCTTTTGCTTGAGCCTTATGCGGAAAAGACCTATCAGAAGCAGCTTGAGCGCTATAGATCGCTGGGGCTGTCCGACGAGGTTGCGGAAAGAGAAGCGCTTGCTGACGTTAAGGTGGACTTTGAGCAGGGCTTTCAGGGGTGGGAGTATAAATTCAACTCCGTTTCCTCAAGCCGCGGCGATTACCCGTTTATAACCATGACCGCAGGTACGGGCACGGGGCGCTTCGCGAAAATGGCAAGCATAACCATGCTTGACGTACGCCGTAAGGGGCAGGGTAAAAAGACCTGCAAAAAGCCGGTGCTGTTCCCGAAAATAGTTTTTTTGTACGACGAGAACCTCCACGGACGCGGCAAGCCGCTTGAAGATGTGTTCAACGCGGGCGTGGCATGCTCTCAGAAAGCTATGTACCCCGACTGGCTGTCGCTCACCGGCGAGGGCTATGTGGCGAGCATATACAAGAAATACGGCAAGATAATCAGCCCGATGGGCTGCCGCGCGTTCTTATCGCCGTGGTTTGAGCGCGGCGGCATGGAGCCTGCCGACGATAAGGATCAGCCCGTATTCGTGGGACGCTTCAATATCGGTGCGGTATCGCTCCATCTGCCGATGATATATGCCAAGGCGCAGCAGGAAAGCCGCGATTTCTTTGAGGTGCTGGACTACTACCTCAACCTTATACGCCGTATCCATATACGCACCTACGACTATCTGGGTGAAATGCGCGCCAGCACAAATCCTCTTGCTTATTGCGAAGGCGGGTTTCTCGGCGGTCATCTCGGTATTCACGACAAGATAAAGCCGCTTCTTAAGGCGGCAACGGCATCCTTCGGTATAACGGCGCTGAACGAGCTAGAGCAGCTTGCCTCCAAAAAATCCATTGCCGAGGGCGGCGAGTTCTCGCTCAAGGTCATGGAGCATATCAATAAGCGCATAGGGGAGTTTAAAAAGGCGGACGGTCATCTCTACGCCATTTACGGCACTCCCGCGGAAAATCTCTGCGGCTTGCAGGTGCAGCAGTTCCGCAAAAAATACGGTATTGTGGAGAACGTCTCCGACCGCGAGTACGTCAGCAACAGTTTTCACTGCCATGTCAGCGAGGAAATCACGCCGATCGAGAAGCAGAACCGCGAGGAGCGCTTCTGGAACCTTTTCAACGGCGGAAAGATACAGTACGTCCGCTATCCTGTGGATTACAACAGGGGAGCGGTGGAGACGTTGGTGCACCGCGCCATGGATAAGGGCTTCTATGAGGGAGTGAACCTCTCGCTTGCCTACTGCGACGACTGCGGATATCAGCAGCTTGAAATGGACGTGTGCCCGAAATGCGGCAGCTCCAACCTCACCAAAATTGACCGCATGAACGGTTATCTGTCCTATTCGAGAGTAAAGGGCGACACAAGGCTCAACAGCGCAAAAATGGCGGAAATTGAAGACAGGAAGAGTATGTAGAGGAATACCTGCGGTAATGATAGCCATGTGTGAATTGAAAAAAGGGAGATCACTGCTGATTGGGCAGTCCTGATAATACTGATGATTCTGTCGCTTGAGGTCAGATATGAAAAGTGATTTTCGGACAATAAAATTTTCGGGAGATTTGAAATGCGTTACCATAATATAACCACCGACGATATGCTCAACGGCGACGGGCTTCGCACCGTGCTCTGGGTGGCGGGATGTACTCACCGCTGCGAGGGCTGCCACAATCCCATAACATGGGATATCGAGGGTGGGATACCCTTTGACGAGGCGGCGGAGGCGGAGCTTTTCGATAAGCTCTCCGCCGATTACATAAACGGCGTGACATTCAGCGGCGGAGACCCGCTCCACCCGCATAACCGCGGGGAGATAACCCGCCTTGCCAATAAAATAAAAGCCGAGCTTCCGGAAAAAACGATATGGCTGTATACTGGCTTTGAATGGGACGATATAAAAGAGCTTGATATAATACAGCTGCTTGATGTGGTGGTGGATGGGCGCTTTATGGAACCGCTGCTGGACGCGAAGCTGCATTGGAAGGGAAGTTCCAACCAGCGGGTTATAGACGTTAAGGAAACGTTAAAGCTGGGTAAAACAGTTCTTTTTGATTGATTTTTTGAGGAAAGGGGAGCACTGCTGACTTTTACCTCTGAAAGGAGTATGCTATGAGAAAGAATTTCGGGCAAAAAACTTGGTTCTATCCACTGCCTGT
>CAJTMU010000064.1 GCA_910577365.1 uncultured Oscillospiraceae bacterium
TTGTATCCCCTACTTTTACAAATGGGGGCTTATCAGGAGCGGGCGAGGTGTAAAACGTGCCGATTATCGGTGAGGTAACAATATTGCCTGTTTCCTCCACAACAGCCATTTCCGCTTTCTGAGGCGCTATTGCAACCGCTGCCGCCGCAGCGGGAGCAGTCGTCATAGCAGGAACGGCACTTCGTCCCTCTATAACTATATCCATATCCTCAAGGTTTATTTTCAGCTTTCCGAGGTCGTTTTTCTTCACTATCTCCGCCAGAGCCTCAATACATTCGATTGTATCTTCAATAGGTCTTTTGTCCTTAAAATTCATATCGCACTTCCTTTCAACCGTCTCAGCCTTTTTAATCGTCTATGGGGCGCATGCATATGCAGCCGTTATGTCCGCCGAAGCCGAGAGAATTGCTGAGCGCTCCGGTTATTTTAAGCTCCCGAGTACCCTCGGTAACATAATCGAGGTCACATTCGGGGTCGGGAACAGAATACCCGAGAGTACGGTGAATTTTTCCGTTCTTTACCGAAAGAGCCGTTACAACAGCCTCCACGCCGCCCGCGGCCCCCAGAAGATGCCCTGTCATTGACTTGGTGGAATTTATCGCGATATTTTTCGCGTGATCCCCAAACGCTTTCTTTACAGCAAGTGTTTCGGTGCTGTCGTTCATTTTTGTTCCCGTGCCGTGAGCGTTGATATAGTTTATCTCCTCGGGGGACATTCCCGCTTCTTTATACGCAAGCTCCATTGCCTTTGCGCCGCCTGCGCCCTCGGGATCGGGACTTGTTTCGTGATATGCGTCGCAGGTCGAGCCGTAGCCGCAAATTTCCGCATAAATCTTTGCTCCGCGCGCCTTCGCGTGCTCGTATTCCTCAAGAACAAGTATACCGCAGCCCTCTCCAAGAACAAAGCCGCCCCTTTCCGCATCGAACGGTATGGAAGCCCTGTTTACATCGGTTGAGCGCGTTATGGCGTGCATATTATTAAAGGAAGCAAAACAGAAGCCAATATCGCTGTGCTCTGTGCCGCCCGCAATCGCCGCATCAAGATATCCGTGCTTGATAGCGCGGAATGCCTCGCCTATTGACTGTGTTCCGCTTGCGCAGGCTGTCGTAACACACATATTGCTCCCCTTGAAGCCCATGCGTATTGCTACCGCGCCTGCTGCCATATTGCCTATCATCTTGGTGATGGTGAACACCGATACCTTTTTGTTGCCCTTATTGTGATATGTCAGCAGCTCCTCCTCGGTAGTATGAATACCGCCTATACCGCTGCCGATGATCGTTCCCACGCGGAAAGGGTCGAGATCCTTGAAATCCGTTCCCGCGTCCTCAAGCGCCTTCAGCGAGCAGTAAACCGCGTACTGCACGATAATGTCACTGCGGCGCTGTTCCTTTTTATCAAAATATTCCGACGGGTCAAAGTTTTTCACCCTCGCAACAACATTGAGATTCTCGGACTCCTGCTCCGCGAACCACGGCGCCAGCTCAAAGCCGTGCCGACCCGCCAGAAGATTTTCCCAAAGCTCCTCGGGGGAGTTTCCACAGGGAGTTACCGCTCCCAGTCCCGTTACCACAACTCGTCTATCCATTAATTTTATATCCTCCGAAAAATTTGTAAAATGCTTATATAAAGAATTTCCCGCACCGCAGGAACGCGGGCGTTATTTTCTGATTTTAAACGTCACTACAAGCAGGCGTTTGACCATGCAGCTCACATACTGAGTCCCCCGCTTATCTCAATCGTCTGACCCGTTACATACGAAGCGTCGTCGGAGCAAAGGAAAGCAACCACGCTCGCTATTTCTTCGGGCTGTCCGTAGCGCTTCATGGCTATTTGCGCCAGCATTGCCGCTTTTTGCTCATCCGTAAGCTTGTCCGTCATTGGCGTCTGTATAAATCCCGGGGCTACCGCATTGACCGTAATTCCCCTGCTGCCAAGCTCCTTGGCGGCAGTCTTTGTCATGGCGATTATCGCGCCCTTTGAAGCGGAATAGTTCATCTGACCGGGATTCCCGTAAAGTCCAGCCACGGAAGCGAGATTTACTATCCTGCCGCTTTTCTGCCTGAGCATTACCGCGCCGACCAGCTTTGTCATGTTGAATACCGACTTCTGGTTAATGCGGATAACGTCGTCGTAATTTTCCTCGCTCATCCGCAGAAGCAGACCGTCGCGCGTGATACCCGCATTGTTTACAAGAACATCTATTGTTCCGAAAGTATCCTTAGCCCACTTGACCATTGCCTCGCATTGTGCATGATCCGAAACGTCTGCTGCGTAACACTCCGCTCTTACGCCCGCTGCACGGCAATCGTCCACGGTCTGCGCACCGTAAGTGTCGAGCGCCTCCTGCGACACCTCGTTTATAACGATATCATATCCTTCCGCGGCGAGCCGCTTTGCGATAGCCGCGCCGATACCTCTTCCCGAGCCTGTGATGATAGCTGTCTTTGACATATTTTTCCCTTTCCGTATTTTTCATCAGATTTATTTTTGTCAGCTTTTGGAAATCCTATACAAGAATACTGCTTTACACCTCCAGAATGACAGCTCCGTAGGTAAGTCCCGCGCCAAAGCCGACAAAACAGAGCTTTGTGCCCGCGGAAATCCTCCCTGCACTTCTAAGCTCGTCCAAACCAATCGGAATGCAAGCGCTGGAAACGTTTCCCATATACTCAATATTGGTGTATACCTTGTCCGAGGGTATCCCAAGCAGCTCGGTAGCTTTGCCGATAATACGCAGGTTAGCCTGATGCGGGATAACAATATCCAGATCGTCTATGGAATATCCGCCCTGCTCAGCGACGTTTCTTACCGCGTCCGCCATTGCGTTTACCGCAAACTTATACACCGCCTTGCCATACTGCCACAGATACTTCTGTTTTTCGGGAGTGTCAAACCGGTTGTTGTAGAACGACTCCTGATCGCCGTAAAAAGGACAGTTGGACTCATAGCGTATCTTGCAGTACAGGGCTTCAAACTCGTCGCCCGCCGCACCGAGGTGAGAATAAAACGGCTTGTCGCTGCTGCGCAGCACCGCCGCGCCCGCCGCATCGCCGAACAGTATACAGTTGGCGCGGTCGGTGTAGTCCTGCTGCGCCGACAGCTTCTCCGTAGCGACAACAAGTACATTTTTATACACACCCGCTGCCAGATACTTATGAGCGATATCCACCGCGGTTATAAAGCCCGTACACGCGCTGTTGATATCAAAGCAAGCCGCATTTTCCGCTCCTATGTTCTTTTGAATAAGACAGGACATTGCGGGATAAAAGAAATCGGGAGTGCAGGTAGATACTATTATCAGATCGATATCCAATGGGGAAAGTCCCGCGTTCTCCACCGCTTTTTTCGCCGCCTCAACGCCCATATAGTAATTGGGCTTGTCGGTAAGAATGTGCCGCTGCTTTATTCCCGTACGCGGGAATATCCACTCGTCCGAGGTTTCAAGGAATTTTGAAAATTTGTCATTATCCGCCACAAACTCCGGCACATAGCTACCTGTTCCTATAATCTCTATTCCACTCATTAAAAAATCTCCTTGATTTTATTTGTATTTTATTGTATAATGTTATTTGGGTAGAATATGCGCGTATCGGGCACCTGCCAACAGCACAACAACATACCTTTTTATATTTTACCCTAAACTTACATTTTTGTCAACCGTTTTTTTACAGTTGGTGCAAAAAAGTCTAAGAATCTGTCTTCACAGGAAGCGTATATAGATTTTCGCGAACAGTTTTGCCAAAAGCAAGAATAAAATACGCAGGCATTTGTATATGTCAGGCAGCTCTGACGCTGTATTAGGCAAAATGTGCCGAAAAGGCGCGCGTTTTTTGTGAAGACGGTTTCTAACTATCTTTATGGAGGATAAATTATGAAAACGGCATTTTTATTTTCTGGACAAGGCTCACAATACCCCGGTATGAGTGCGGAGCTGGCGGAAAAATTCGGAGCAAAGGATATTCTCGAATGCGGGTCGGACATTATGGGATTTGACCTGATGAAAAAGCTCACCGATTCAACCCCCGATGAGCTTTCGCAGACAAGGCTGTCTCAGCCTGCTATCTTCACCGCATCTTTGATATCGCTGCACGCTGCACGGGAGAGCGGTATTGAGAATGCCGCGGTTGCGGGACACTCTCTCGGAGAATACGCGGCGATGTATGCTTCGGGCGTGCTTTCGATGGAGGACGCGTTCAAGGCTATTAAGCTGCGCAGCGAAGCTATGGCAAAGGCGGCGGAAGCTACGGGCGGAGCCATGGCGGCGGTTATTGGCTGCGATAACGAAACTATTGAAAAAATATGCGCAGAGGTCGAGGGCTTCGTTGCCCCGGCAAATTACAATTCGCCTGTTCAGACAGTAATAGCGGGTGAAACAGCAGCGGTGGATTCCGCTGTGGCAAAGCTGACGGAGCTTGGCAAGCGCTCAGTAAAGCTGGCGGTATCTGCGGCGTTCCACACAAAGCTAATGCAGCCTGCGGCAGATGAATTTAAAGCGTCAATATCAGCGTTTAAATTTGGCAAACCTGATTGCGGTTATTACGCGAATCTTTACGGAAAGCTTCTTGAGGATTTCACGGACATGCCCTCATATCTGGCGGCGCATATCTGCTCTCCCGTCCGCTTTGCCGATGAACTGGAAAGCATGAGCGCGGCGGGGATAGAAGCGTTTGTGGAGCTTGGTCCGAACAAGGTTCTTACAGGGCTTGTAAAGAAAACGCTCCGCGGTGCTGTCGCGGTGAATATCGAGAATAACGAAACGCTTGAAAAGGCACTGGCGGCGCTTTGCGGCAAATAATGGAACTTTTGCATATTGGTCGGAAGATCTGTGTGAGGGTGCATTTTTGATTTACGGCTTCCTCAACCCGAAAATCAACAGTATAAGAGCCGCGCTGCATTTGGTCGGTCAAAGACGCTGAAAGCAAATATATACCGAATTCCCACGCAGGAATATTCCGCAAGCCGTAAAGTTTTGCGCAATAATTGCGTAAATGCTTTAAATAATATGCGGCGTATTGCGCAAAAGTTTAAAGCGAGCGAATGCGGAGCTTTGCCATCGAGGCTAACGCAGTTTGTAGCAAAACAAAAAACGGAGTGGAACGGAAAATTTTTTTAGATAATCAGCTCTTGGTCAACAAAACTCCGCGGGCAGGCAAAATGGTACGGAAAATGCTTTTAAATCAGGAGGAAAGATGAGAAAATTTGGATTGATTGGACACCCCTTAGGACACTCGCTCTCGCCGCAGATACATACGCGGCTTTTTGAGCTGTCTGGGGAAACGGTGGAATATAAGCTATATGATATCGCACCCGAGGATCTGAATGGAAAATTTGGATTTCTTGCGGAGCTGGATGGGTTCAATATAACCATTCCGCACAAGGTGGATATTATAGGGTACTGCGACAAGCTTTCGGAGGGCGCTGAGCGATATCGCTCGGTAAACTGTTTAAAAAATGGAGTCGAAAAAATTGGATACAACACTGACGTGCTGGGATTCACCAAGTCAATAGAGCTGCTGGGCGCCTCATTGCGCTCTAAGGTGCTGCTAATCGGCTGCGGCGGAGTCGGGCGCATGATGGCTATCGAGACTGCTCTGGAGGGCGGCGACCTGACAGTAGCGGCGCTAAAAAGCGACCTGCCGCTTGCGGAAAACGTTGAAAAAGAAATAAAAGCGCGCAAGCCGGACGCGAAATTCAAAATCGCGGTCATAGGTGAAAGCGGGCTGAGTTGTGACAATCTGAACGGCGAGAGCTTTGATCTGCTGATAAACGCCTGCCCCGTGGGTATGTTCCCGAAGGTGGACAGAATGCCATGCTTGCCAGAGGTTCTGAATAATGTAAAATATGTTTTCGACGCGGTGTACAATCCTAAAGACACACTTCTTGCGAAAACTGCGCGGGAAAAAGGTGCAAAGGCGATGACAGGCATGGCGATGCTTGTGCTTCAAGCGGTGGCGGCTCATGAGATATGGGATAATGCTCATTATAATAATGAAGATATAGATAAGCTTATCTCCGATATGGAGGCGCTGGTATGAGTTCAGTGTATCTATGCGGATTTATGGGCTGCGGGAAAAGCCATATAGGGCGACAACTCGCGGCGGCTTCGGGAAAGCGCTTTGTTGACCTGGACAGGGTCATCGTGGAACGCGAAAGCATGACTATCCCCGAAATATTTGACAAATTCGGAGAACCGCATTTCCGCATGCTGGAGGCAAAATATATTCGTGAGCTGAACAAAGAATACATAGTGGCGACCGGCGGCGGCGCTCTCATAAACGAAAACACCGCAAGGTTCGCTCGTGAAAACGGGCTCTCCGTATACATCAACGTTTCCTTTGAGACCTGCTACGCACGTATCAAAGGCGACAAAAACCGACCGCTTGTTGTGAAAAACACTCCCGAGCAGCTCAGGGAGCTGTACAATACCCGTGCTGAGATATACCGGCGAAACAGTGTGTGTATGGTAAACGGCAACGCGCGGGACACGGTGATAGTGGGCGAGATACTTAAACTGACAAAATATTTTGAGGAGTATGGACGGATATGACAGCAAACGCCGTCGTATAAAATGATATTATGGTAATAAAAAATATCGGGATAAAGACCATGGCGCAAAGGGACTACGAACGCGGATTTGTGCGCATTTCGGAGGGAATATTTACCGAAATAGGGGATATGAGCGAATATAATGAGCTTTCCGAGTCGGATAATGAAATAATTGACGGCGATGGGCTGACGATGTACCCGGGATTTGTGGACGCTCACTGCCACATAGGAATGTGGGAGGACAGCCTTTGCTTTGAGGGCGAGGACGGCAACGAGGACACCGACCCGTCCACCCCTCACCTGCGAGCCATTGACAGTATAAATCCGCTTGACCGCTGCTTTGAGGACGCGGCGGCGGCGGGGATCACGTCGGTCTGCACGGGCGTGGGCAGCGCCAATCCCATCGGCGGCAGCTTTATAATAATGAAGACCCGCGGCAGCAAACGGGTGGACAAGCTGGTGGTTCAATCCCCCTGTGCGATAAAATTTGCGTTGGGAGAAAACCCCAAAAACACCTACAACGACCGTGACGAAAGCCCCGTTACCCGCATGGCTACCGCAGCCGTGATACGTGAGCAGCTCACCAAGGCAAAGCGATATCTTGAGGATATGACAGAATACAAGCGGCTAAGGGGCACGGAGGACGAGGTGTCCCAGCCCGACTATGACGCGAAATGCGAGGCGCTTCTTCCTTTATTGGGGGACGGACCTCGGCTCAAGGCGCACTTTCACTGCCACAGAGCGGATGATATCTTTACCGCAATACGCATATCGAAGGAGTTCGAGCTGGACTATGTGCTGATACACTGCACCGACGGCGGCATAATCGCCGAAGAGCTTGCCGAGGACAATCCTTCGGTGGTTCTCGGACCGCTTTTCGGGGACAGGGGTAAGCCTGAGCTGCGCAATCATGATATCACCACCCCCGCTCTGTTGAAAAAAGAGGGTATACGTTTCGCGATATGTACTGACCACCCTGAAACACCGATACAATATCTGCCGTTGACAGCAGCGCTTGCGGTGCGCGGCGGTCTGGACAAGGAGACGGCTCTGCGGGCTATAACCATAAACGCAGCCGAGATAATCGGCGCGGCGGACAGGATAGGTTCGGTGGAGGTCGGCAAGGACGCGGATTTCGCACTGTTTGACGGTGATCCGCTGGATTTGACAGTCACGCCAAAGTCGGTTGCTATTGGCGGGGTATTTTATCTGCGTACTTGATGGGCGACTAATGTTGGGCTGCCCCGACACCCCGCTTCCTTTTTGTAAAAGGAAGCGAAAACCATTCCGCGCTTCGCGCGGTGGATTCAAGGTTTACATAACAACCCTAAACCAAAACCGCATAAAAATTATGGAGCTAAGGCACTGAAAGCAAAAGTAAACTGACCGCCCATGCATGAATTTTCTCGCAGCAAGCCGTAAAATCGGAGTGCAGCAAAACGAAACGGAGCTTTCACGGCGCGGTAGTGCGAACTGCGTTCGCACGATGCGGGAAAATTCTTTAAGATAAGGAGTTAATATGCGAGAGATAAATTCGGAAGAGATAACAAGGGTAATTGCGGAGCTTTGCGTTGAGGCAAATCTCCATTTGCCGAACGGTATGAAGGAATGCATAACACAATGTATTGAACGGGAGGAAAGCCCACTGTGCAAAAGCGTGCTCGGGGATATCGCGTGCAATATTGACTGTGCGGACGAGCTTGGCGTGCCGATTTGTCAGGACACGGGAATGGCGGTCGTTTTCGCAGAGGTGGGGCAGGAATGCCACATAAACGGCAGCTTTGAGGAAGCTGTCAATACGGGTGTGGCTAAAGGCTATGTTGACGGGCGGCTGCGGCTGAGCATTGTCGGTGACCCGCTGGAGCGCAAAAACACGAATGACAATACCCCCGCTGTGATACACACAAGGCTTGTAGAGGGTGATAAAATTCGTCTGACGGTCGCTCCCAAGGGCTTTGGCAGCGAAAACATGAGCAGGCTGAAAATGTTTACACCATCTGCGACAAAAAAGGATATCGTGGACTTTGTGACGGAAACGGTCTCGCTCGCGGGGAGCAATCCCTGCCCGCCGATAGTGGTGGGAGTGGGTATCGGCGGCGACTTCGAGTACTGCGCCTATCTCGCGAAAAAGGCGCTCTGCCGCGACTTGTCGCTCCGTCACCCCGACCCCGTTTACGCGGAACTGGAGCGAGAAATGCTGAAACGCATAAACGCGCTCGGGATAGGCTCTCAGGGCTTCGGCGGCACGGTAACGGCGCTTTATGTCAATATTGAAAGGAGCGCCACTCATATCGCAGGGCTGCCCGTGGCGGTCAATATCGGCTGCCATGTAACGCGGCATGCCGAAAGAATTATTTAATAACTGTAAATTCATATTGCAATCTTAATGGAGTAACGACTATAAAAATATTACACCAATTATTTGTATAGAGGCGCTACTTTTCACATCCTGCATTGGAAGAACCGCTGTTGACAGTTCCGAGCATGAAGTGAGCGGCATTTTCATGGCAACGCAGAAAAGTCATGAAAAGCTTTGAAAAGAGTGCTTGAATTTTAGCGGTACTATTAAATTGCCTTATTGACAAAAAGAAAAAATAAAAAAAATTGAAATTTTTGCAGCCTTTTTTATTTCTATCGTGTATTATTAGTGAATTTTGCAAAATTTAGCCCGCCCGACGGCGTATATCGATTTGCCTTACATACGGAGAACTGTGAAAACTACCGCGTGATATTTTCATGCGCGGTATCCCGCAAGCTATGCCAGTATGTCGGTCAAAACCGATATAAAGCCGCGCGCGGACTTATTGAGGAGAGTCTATGGACACAATATCACTCAAAGCGGGAGAGGGTTTTGAGCAGGTAATGGAATACTATATGCCAACGGTGTATAGGATAGCTTTCGCGCGGGTCGGGAACCGCGAAGACGCGGAGGATATAACTCAAAATGTCTTTTTAAAATACTTCAAGGCAAACTGCGGCTTTGACAGCGAGGAGCACAAAAAGGCGTGGCTTATCCGCTGCGCGATAAATTGCGCGAACACCTTCGCGGGTTCGGCTTGGCTTCGGCACAGGGCGAGCGCGGAGGGTATGGAAAATATGTGCGATGAAACGGAGGACTTCACGGCTGAATCGGAGCGGAGAAACACCGTTGCGCAGGCGGTAATGAAGCTCCCCGATAAATATCGGCTTGTTATACATCTGTTTTATTTTGAGGATATGTCCGTGGCGGACATAAGCAAGGTCACGAAAATACGCGAAAATACCGTAAGGAGCCAGCTGAGCCGCGCCCGTGAAATGCTTAAACCAATGCTGAAGGAGGTTGATTTCTGTTGAATTTCAGAGAAGAGTATATAAAAGCGGTCGAAGAAATTACCCCCGACAGGCAGGCTATCGACAGAATGAAAGAAAACGTGCTCAGAATGACGCGGGAAAAAAGGGCTTTTCCGTTTAAAACCGTTGCCGTGATAGGCGGTACGGCTGCCGCATGTGCCGTAATTACAGTTGCCGCGGTGCGTATCTCCCCGATTTTAAACGCAAGCGACAACGCTTTGATAGAGTTTTCAAATACGGCGGGCGCGCCCGAAAGCGGTGCAATCAGCTATGTCATCGAAGCGGAGGACGCTGTGAACGCAGACTCACCCGCAAATAGCAAGGAATATTACGGATTTGTCGGATCTACCCTCGAAATGTGGGACAACGAAGAAGCATTCCCCGAAGATGAGCCTAATGATATGCTGCCTTCCACTACTGTGCTGCCATCGGTAAATGAAGATAACAAAAACACCTCATACAATAATGCTGACGGCAAAAGCGACGCACCTGCCGCACCAAGCATGGGTTCTGGCTTTTATGCAACCGAGGAATCGGAATCTTTTTTCGATCACGAAGCGCTGACATCCGAAAATTCCGTTTCGGACAGCGAGTGGTGGTGTCCCACTATGGAAGCTCCCACCGCGGGATTTTCCTCGTCTGGAACCATGGAAGCATTTCCAACCGAAGATTTCACCAAACCTAACGTTGTTCAAATCCCGGATACGGCAGGCGGAGAAGCAGTAAATTTTGATGGGTACACGCTTACCATTACCGAGGATTTTTCAAAGTGTACTTTAACCAATGGTGAGCAGGAGTATATATACATTTGTCGCATGACCCATGATTTACCTCTTGTTGTGAACAGCGATAACGTCCCATACAACATTCTCACCAACACGACCGACGGCAAAATATATTACGTCGCGCTGGCTTACGATATACTTATCGTAAGGGACGAAAATTATAAGCTTGTTAAGCTTTTTGAATGATCAAAGGCGGCTTGTCTTTTCAGCAAGCCGCCTCAGCCTGTATAAAAAGAATTGAATATGCGAACTTGTTTATATATAAAATTATCTTAAACACCGTGACCCACCCGATGCGATTTATTCCGCTTTGCGGAGTAAATCGCATCAGTCCCCTGAAAAAACTTCCTGCATCAGCATTGTATTGATATAACTTTTTCTACAAGCTGAGGCAGCTTGCATTTTCGGCGGGTCACATTTGAATTATGTACGCTTAAAATAAATATGAATAATTCCCCGAATATACACATAAAATTCATCTGCGGTCAATTTTCACAAATGTAAAACAACTAACGTTGATTACTTAAGTATTATTTGTGAAAAAATGGTGATAATTTTTGTTCTTTAAAAAAAATACAAAAAGGGTCTTGAAACGTTGAAAGTTTTGTGTTAAAATATATAGTAAAGAGGAAATATGTGTCATGAATTTAGGTTAAGTTCGTTAAAAAAATAACCTATTAACGATACTCGGTTTGTCTTTTGATTTATTGTTATAAAAGACGCAAAATGAGATATTTGACCGAATTTAAGCGATATAAGTCATAAAGAGGTGATTTTTGTGTCAAGATTAGAAAGGGCTGTGGCAAGCAGCGGCAATTATGCGTTTTCGATTGCCTTTAAATCAGGTTTTCCAGCTGAGATTCTTTCCGAATCTAATCCTTTCTCTGACAGCAATGAAGTAATTATGGGCGATATCATTCACCCCGATGATTATCAGCCTTTCTGCGAGATAATTAACGAAATTGTCAGTGGCAGAAGCGATGAGCTTAAAGCCCATGCGCGTATCAGAACAAATGACGGATACAGATGGTTTTACATATCCGCAGCAGCAGAACGGAGCAAGGATAAAGTTCTGAGAGAAATTCTCGGCATGATGTTCGATGTTTCGGAATATCTCGACTGCGACTGCGACGACGCGGTTCTTAAATTGTACCGCAGGAAAAGCGACGATTCCTTTGCCTCTGCGCGCGAAGAGCTTTCCATATCTGATATTCTCGGCTCTGATTACCTGTCGCGTATACAAAAGCCTTTTGTAGGCATCAAGGGGCTTTATTCAGCTATTGCCAAAAGCAATGGCAACATTGTGGCGGTCCCCGCAGGGCAGGACAAACGCATAAATCTTAATAAAATGGATTTTCAGCGCAAAAAAAGCATTATTGTAAACCATACCGAGATCGCATCGTGGATAATCGCGGGTGACACCCAGGAAGCCGTGGACAATAACTCCCAGCTTCTTAATGTAATGGTGGAAACGGTTTCGGGTATAGCAAACTCTTATGTGGTGCTGGGTGGAGCAATGGAGGATTCCCAGAACGCCAACAGGCTGCTTGGACAGAATTTCGAAGATTCAATACTTATAAATAACGTCTATTCAATTATTCTGGAGAGCACCGATACAAGATCGGCTATCGGCAGAATAATTCCCCTTATAACAGGATATTTCGGACTGGCGGATATTTTGTACTTCTACGACGAGGTAAAACCCGCTGTGATGTATCGCTGGGACAGAAGCGGGCTTATGATCCCCGTGGTGAAAAACGCTATTGATACCGAGGATATAAAAAGAGAACTTGACTATAATGCAGTCGTTATATACGATGAAAAAACTTTGGGCTGCAACGTTGGGCAAAACAGAAGCTGTGCGCTTACGCGGACCTACCGCGGGGGAAAGAAAAGCGGGCTGGTGGTATTTGTCGCAAAAGACAGTGATAAAGACTGGACAAACCGCGATCGAAAGCAGCTGAGGAGCATTACTCAGATACTTTCAACGGTAATTTTCAAGGCGCTTGCCGAAGAGGAGATTACCGAATTTCAGGAGCGGCTGCATAAGCTTGCATATTATGACTTCACCACCAATATCCCAAACCGCAGTATGTTTGAAAGGGATATGCAAAATGCGCTTGGAAGCGGCGGCAGCGGTGCGGTCATCGCGCTGGAAATAACAAATATGAAGCCTATCTCCGAAATTTTCAGCTGCGAATACGCGGACAATATCTTGAAAAGCTCAGCCGAATATATCGAGGCTATTCCCTGCGGTTC
>CAJTMU010000065.1 GCA_910577365.1 uncultured Oscillospiraceae bacterium
CACACCACGGAAGACTGTGTGTCACCATGCACCGCGTCTGCAAGGCATTTTACATACTCATATATCTTGGGGGCAGCGTTTTCGCCATATCGTTCCACCAGACTTACAGCTGAGCTGCCGATAATAACCCCGTCGGAGATATCCACAATCTGTTTAGCCTGCTCCGGTGTGCTTATTTCGGAACCGATAGCGGAAGGAATTTTCGCATAGCGCTTTACGCTCTGCATAACAGAAATAAAATCTCCGCAAGACCCCGTCCCCCCAATAGGCGGGACTATGTATAAAAATCCCTCCGCGCTCTCCGCAATCATTTTTATGCGTTCTTCGCCAGTGGGAGCAATAAGCGATATAACCGAAACATCGTATTTTCTTGCAACCTCTGCCGCTTCCTCTTTTTCTTCAAATGGCATATCGGGGCAGATCAGTCCGTCTATCCCTAATTCCGCACATCTTGAGAAAAATCTGTCATAGCCATACTTAAAAACAGGGTTAAGGTAGGTCATAAAGCAGACAGGCACATTTGTATCCTTTCTCACCCGCTCTACAAGATCAAATGCTCGATCGGTGGTCATTCCCTTTGACAAAGCGCGGATATTTGCCGCTTGAATAACAGGACCCTCCGCGATAGGATCGCTGAACGGGATACCTATCTCAATTAAATCCGCTCCGGCTTTTGCCATCGCTAAAATATTTTCACAGCTTGCCTCAAAGGTCGGATCACCCGCCGTAAGAAATCCCAAAAGAGCCTTTTTATTTTCAAACGCGTTCATTATCTTATTCATGAAGATTGATCCCCCTATACCGCGCTATCGCCGCGACGTCCTTGTCGCCGCGCCCGCTAAGACAACATATTATAATATCATCTTTTGAAAGCTTTGGCGCAAGTTTAATTATATGCGCCACCGCATGGGCGCTTTCTATCGCACAGATTATCCCCTCGGTTCTGGCAATATATTCAAATGCCTTTACAGCTTCCTCATCCGTCACCGGCACATACTCTGCCCTGCCAATTTCATGAAGATAGGCGTGCTCCGGACCTACTCCGGGATAGTCCAGCCCCGCAGATATTGAGTATACTGGAGCTATCTGACCATATTCATCCTGACAAAAGAGCGATTTCATGCCGTGAAAAACTCCGAGTGTTCCCGTAGCTACGGTCGCAGCAGTTTCCTTGGTATCAATGCCGCGCCCCGCCGCCTCACATCCTATCAGTCTTACATCCTTATCATTGATAAAATTATAGAACATACCCATAGCGTTTGAGCCTCCTCCGACACAAGCCATGACCGCCGTGGGAAGTCTGCCTTCGCGTTCAAGAATCTGCTCACGCGCCTCTCGGCTGATAACGCTCTGAAAATCGCGCACTATCATAGGAAACGGGTGAGGACCCATAACCGAACCGAGTACATAAAGCGTATCATCGACCCTCGTGGCCCAATCTCTCATAGCCTCGTTGACCGCATCTTTCAGCGTCATAGTCCCCGAGGTAACGGCGTTGACTTTTGCGCCCAGAAGCTCCATTCGGTATACGTTGAGCGCCTGTCTTACAGTGTCCTCTCTGCCCATAAATATTTCGCATTCCAGCCCCATCAGTGCCGCCGCGGTAGCCGCCGCCACTCCGTGCTGACCCGCCCCCGTCTCCGCGATTATACGCTTCTTGCCTATCTTCTTTGCCAACAGGCACTGACCAAGAACGTTGTTTATTTTATGGGAACCTGTATGATTAAGGTCCTCTCTTTTAAGATATATTTTTGCTCCGCCGAGATCCCTCGTCATCTTCTCCGCATAATACAGCAGCGACGGTCTGCCCGCATATTCTCTGCTGAGCCTGTCCAGCTCATCTAAAAACTCTTTGTTATTTGAATAATACTCATAGGCTTCCTCCAGCCTGTGTATCTCATCCATCAGCGCTTCTGGCACATACTGACCACCGAATCCGCCATATCTTCCTTTAGACATTATTTCCTCCTTAAAAATAGAATTTTACGCAACGCTGCAAATGATACTTTGTTCCATCCTCGCCGGTACTTCATGTAAGCTCCGCTTACACTGAGCATTGCGGAAAATTCATGCTTGAACGTTCAGCGGACTTCCGCTTTCCGCGCCTTTAGCTGTTCAATTTATTTACCGCACCTGCTTTTTAACAACCAATGTTAACTGCTTTCATATCAGCTTACTTCATCAAGAATTTCAACATAAAATTTCTCGATTTGTTCAAGGAACTCCTCGTTAGGTTTATTCAGTCTGTCTTTATCCGTAGCAGCATAAAATTCCTCTTTAACATTGTCGGGAATTTCACCGTACTGCTCATACAGACTTTTATATTCCTTGTTCAGCTCATCGGAATAAACTATGCTGTCCTTGGATTGGAACATGGAGCTGTGCATTTCATCAAGAGTAAGATATTGAACGTTCGGGTTGGTTATTTTATCCCTTTGGGCAATAATGGATGATCTGTCATAACCGATAGTTCCGTCCTGTGTCCCATGAATTATCATCACAGGAACATCACAGCTGTTTATGCCGTCGACCGCAGAAAGATCAGAATAATTCCAAAACAGCACCTTGTTATATATCCACATAAACGGATAAGCAGCACTCGAGTCGCCCATCATTCCATCAGCAAACTCCGATATCATGGTCATAGGATCGTTATAACCCGCAACACTCACAGAACCCGCTATTTCATGGTCAAAATTCAGCACTGCCGTAACCGCATAGCCTCCCCAGCTATGTCCCATAAGGAACACAGGGAACGAGTTCAGGCTTTCGTCGCTTTCTATGTAATCCAAAGCCGCGTCCAAATCAAGCGCCGACTGAGGAAGTCCGCGCGTTCCGCTTCCCTCGCTGTGTCCGCTGCCTGTTGCGTCATATCCGAAAACACGCCACCCCTTGTCCACAAACCATATCAGCGTTTTCATATAATCCTCGTGTCCTCCACCTATTCCATGCGCGAACACCAGCAGTCCTTTATCGTTATTGCCACCGTAAATAAAGCCCTTAAGCTCATTTCCGCCCGATTTAAAGCTGACCTCGGTTCGAGGGTAATCCCCGCTGTAATGCTCATAATAATAATCCGTCATATAGCGGGGATCTCCGTAATCCCCCCTTGAAAAGTTCTGTCCCATAAGATATGAGGTTATCGCCATTCCCGCCGAAAATATTATCGCAACTGTAATTATAATAATTATCAGCGCAATTTTAAGTTTATTTTTTTTCTTTGCCATCATTATGTCTCCTTGCCTTTCTGACTTCACGCAATATTTTTTTCCTTGACACTATCGGTTTCTATGCTGCTTGATATGTCCGCTCCGTATTGGTGATGGTTCTGGCAGCCTTGTTAAGATATTCGAGTGTGAATTGTTCCATATGGAAAAAGCTGTTAGATTTTGACAGGCATTATCAGCAAGTGGCCAAACGAAACATACGCTTCCATGCCGCCGTAAATCAGCATAAAACCAGCGCCAATTTCAATTTTTCCAACAAAAAACCGCCCCTAAGACAGAATACGACTGTCATAAGGACGGAATTACACCGCGTTGCCACCTTAATTCACGGCTTTCGCCGCACACTTACCGGATACCAATATATCCCTGCAATTAACGCTTGCTTAACGTCGCGGAATACTCGGATTTTATCCTTTGACCGCGCCCTCAATGGTCCATTTAATGTACAGCATTCCGCGGCATTTCCAGCACCTGCCGCTCTCTGTGGGCGCACGAACATTTTTATCTCCACGTCATAGGTTTTTAAAGGCATATTTAGTTGTTGTACTTATAATACCACATCTTTTGTTTTTTGTCAAGAGGAAAATTAAAAAATCAATATCAGAAACGTGCAGCATAGGTCAAACATATCCGCCCCCGCATCTCTGCGGGGGCGGGGTATGTTTAGTGTTTATGCTATCGTAGCTTTACTAAGCTATCAAGCTTAATTACTTTCTCTTGCGGGCAACTACAACCGCAACGCCTGCCAGAGCTGCAGCGCCTGCGGCTGCTGCAATACCAGCAACGCCGGTGTTAGGGCTGCCCTTGCTGTCAGTAGAGGGAGTGGTAGCAGGTGTCTGAGTATCAGTGGGCTCAGCAGATTCTGCAGGCTCAACAGGCTCTTCAGTAATATCAACAGGCTCCTCAGTAGGCTCAGCAGACTCTGCGGGCTCAACAGACTCTTCAGTCATATCAGCAGGCTCCTCGGTTGCCTCAGCAGGTTCCTCGGTAGGAGCAGAAGGCTCTTCTGTAGGTTCTGCGGGAGTAGTGGGTTCTGCAGGTGTGCTTGAATCCTTATCAAGAACATTGTTGCCATCCTTGTCAAGCAGAACAACCTCATCTACTTTATAAGTATAGCTCTTGTCGGTAGACCAGTCCTGAAGCCAGAAGAATGCATATTCCTCATCTGCTGCAAAGCAAGGCTTATCCTGAGTATAGGTAATGGTATAAACTCCACGAGTATCGGTAGGTGTCATTAAAATGTCCTTAGCACCTTCCTCTGCACTCCATTCAGAAAGCTGAGTCCAAGCAGTAGAACTTGCGTTCATGCCAACACCGCCGCCAAACCAATCGCCAGCATTTACGGCAGACTCAAATTCTCTGTATTTATCAACAGTAACAGTTGCCTTAAAGCCATAAATGTCAGTTACCAAAGACTTGTCCTGAAGTACAGGTACATTAGAGTCGTTGGAAAGAATGCAAATGATATGACCCTCGGGATCAAACACTGCAGAAGAGGTTACAGTAGTAATCGCCGCCGCAGATACAGCCATAGCTAAAGCACAAGCTGCACTCAAAATTTTTCTTAATTTCATAAGAAAATCCTCCTTAAAAATAAACACAAATAATGTAGGATAGCAAACACTAAATCCTCAAGATTTATTTTACATCATACTCTCCAAAAAATCAAGTGTCATTTTACACACATTTTATGCATTTTTTTTGTAAGTTCCTCTAACACATGTACAAAAAAGGTATGCGTCCCCAGAGAAATTTCCAGGAACGCAATCATTAACTTAATTTAGTTATATTAAGTTATCGGATCAGCTCTTTTTGCGTACAGTGGTGAGAGTTACTCCCGCTGCTGCCATCACTGCTACTGCGGCCGCCGCAAAATCTGTTACGCCCGTAGAGGGGTTGGTAGTGGTAGCGCCTGCAACTGTTCCGTTAGGTTTGCTTGTTGTTTCGTTATTAGGCTTGCTTGTTGTGCCATTATTGGGTTTGCTTGTAGTATCATTAGGTTCGCTTGTTGTGTTGTCAGGCTCGCTTGTGTTATTATCGGAAGTGTTTGTATCGCCCGAGCCGTTGCCTGTTCCGGAATTATCACCGGAAGTGTTACCGGAATTATTACCCGATGTGTTGTTAGAACCGCCGCCGGTCACATCATCAATAACATCGGAGCCTGCGTCCGCTGCATCACGGACTATCTCGCCGCCCGCTCTTACAACATCGCCGACCGCGTTACCTACCGCACCGCCGATTCCCGACGCATATCCCGAAACTGTCATAAACGCCGCAAGCGCCGCCGCGGCAGTAAGAGAAATAAATTTCTTCATGATAGCTCTCCTTTTAAAATGGATTGCGCATCGCAGGGCTTTCCGAAAGCCGTCAGCCAGCGCGATGCGCGATTGAATCGGTTTTCGGCATAATCCTTGCTTTTTTTGCGCTAATTTATTTTCTGCTTGCCTGACGTTTTTATAATAGGAAATTGCTGAATGACAAATTTTGCTTTAATTAGCATAAAAAATAAATACTTTTTTATAATGTTTAAAATATTGAAAAGGTAATAGGCTTTTATTTGACGCTGACTCAAACCATGTTGCAGTTAAATGTAGTTGACCTTACGCAAATCTATTAAAACGAATCTTCCGCAAGCCACCAAACAGTCAGCTTGCATCTTAACCAAGCGCTGACTGCAAAGCAGCTTACATATAATTCATGTGCGTAGATAAGTTGATGTTAATTATAAATTTTATCTATATATCTGCATATAAAATGCATAATTGACAAATAACTATCAGTATGGTATACTTTAATCATAAACCAAATAAAACGGAGGACAAATTAATGTCAGAAAAAAAATACAGATTTGAAACTCTTCAGCTTCATGTCGGTCAGGAGCAGCCTGACCCCGCTTCGGACGCAAGGGCTGTCCCGATTTACGCAACAACGTCCTATGTGTTCAGGGATTCCGCACATGCAGCGGCGCGCTTTGGATTGGCGGACGCGGGCAATATATACGGAAGACTCACCAACTCCACACAGGACGTTTTCGAAAAAAGGGCGGCAGCTTTGGAGGGCGGCATTGCCGCTTTAGCAGTGGCATCAGGCGCGGCAGCTCTTGCTTACACATTTCAGGCGCTGGCTAAGGCGGGAGAAAATATCGTCTCATCAAAAACCATTTACGGCGGCACATATAATCTTTTGGAGCATACCCTGCCGCTTTACGGGATAAGCACCAAATTCGCAGACCCTGCCAATGAGGCAGAAATAGAAGCGGCTGTAAACGATAAAACCAAGGCGTTGTTTGTCGAAACGCTCGGAAATCCCAACTCAAATGTGGGGGACATTGAAAAATGGGCAGAAATAGCGCACAGACATAATATTCCTCTGGTGGTTGACAGCACCTTCGCTACTCCCTATCTTGTCCGTCCGATAGAGTATGGAGCGGATATCGTGATTCATTCGGCTACAAAGTTTATCGGAGGACATGGTACGGCTATTGGCGGAGTGATCATTGACAGCGGAAATTTTGACTGGAAAAAGTCGGGAAAATATGCGTGGATATCCGAACCCAACCCGAGCTATCACGGTATCTCATTTGCAGACGCGGCCGGCGCGGCGGCTTTTGTGACCTATATCAGAGCGATACTGCTTCGTGACACCGGCGCTACGCTCTCCCCATTCCATGCGTTCATTTTTCTTCAGGGACTGGAAACACTTTCGCTGCGCGTTGAAAGGCACGTTGAAAACGCACTGAAGATAGTGGAATATCTTTCCCGACACCCACTGGTTGAGGCGGTTCACCACCCATCTATACCCTCAGAGCCTACGCACGAACTTTATAAGAAGTATTTTCCCAACGGAGGCGGCTCTATATTCACATTTGATATAAAAGGCGACGCCAAAACCGCGCAGAAGTGGATAGATAATCTTCCCATATTTTCGCTGCTGGCAAACGTTGCGGACGTTAAGTCACTGGTGATACACCCCGCTTCGACAACTCATTCGCAGCTTACAGAAGAACAGCTTTGTGAACAGGGGATAAAGCCCAATACAATACGTCTTTCCATAGGAACGGAAAATATAAACGATCTGCTGGAAGCGCTTGACGAAGCGTTTGCCTCAATCGACAGCTGATATGGCTTGTAAAAATTTCAAAAGCCACCGTAAAATCACAACCAACGCAAAGCTATTCCGGCAAACCGGCGTAAACGCTCAAACTGCGTGCGGTGCGTGAAATTTCTCTGAGATTTGGAGAACGAAATGACATTACAGCAGATAAAATACGCGCTGACGATAGCAAAGACCGGCTCTATGAACAAGGCGGCTGAGACACTTTTTGTGTCGCAGCCGTCGCTCAGCGCTGCAATACATGAACTGGAAAAAGAAGTCGGTATTCGAATATTTTTCCGCACAGGCAGAGGTGCCGCGCCCACGCCTGAGGGAAATGAATTTCTTATGTATGCGCGACAGGTATACCAGCAATATGAGCTTCTGCGCGACAAATACAGCGCGGGCGGAGGGGCTAAAAGAAAATTCGGGGTTTCCACACAGCACTATTCCTTTGCAGTAAAGGCTTTTGTGGAAACCGTTAAGCAATATGACACGCTGAATTACGAATTTGCTATCCGCGAAACCAAAACCTCAGAGGTCATTTCGGACGTAAGCGGAATGAAGAGCGAGGTTGGAATACTTTACAAAAGCGGTCACAATGATCAGATTATCACAAAAATGCTGCGGCACGGCGAGTTGGAGTTCAATCCGCTTATAAGCTGCCGTGCCTATGTATATTTATGGAAAAATCACCCTCTGGCGGGTGAGAAATCAATCTCCCTGGATCAGCTGAAAGATTACCCATGCCTGTCATTTGAACAGGGGGACAGCGCTACATCGTATTTTGCGGAGGAAATATTGAGCGACATGGAATATCCGCGGACAATTAAAAGCAACGACCGCGCCACACAACTGAATCTTATGGTGGGGCTTAACGGCTACACGCTCTGCTCGGGGATAATCTGTGAGGAGCTTAACGGAAATCTTTACACAGCAGTCCCTTTTGAGGAGGACAAGTACCATACAAACGGCATTATGGAAATAGGATATATTGTCAAGAAAAACTGCATGCTCAGCGACATCGCGGAGGTTTATATAAGTGAGGTAAAAAAATATCTTGGGAACTGCTGATTAAATCGAATCATTACACAATCACCACGCTCAAATGAGGATGGTGATTGTGTATAAATCAACATTTTCTACAAACTAAGCGCTCTCTTTCTCAAGAGAGCGCCCGCCCGATATTATGTTTTAAGTGTTTAAGGAGGACTTAATTTTTAACTATCCATTTAAGTATAGTTGCCGCGTCAAGCGCGTTAGTCTTGCCATCGCCGTTAAAGTCAAATTTGGCGGCTTCTTCCGCAGTAACCTCGTTCATTACCAACTTCTTCAGCATTTCCGCTGCGTCAAGCGCGTTTATTCCCATGCTGTTGTTGATATCGCCAATAAGCTTTGTTTCATCCGAGATAACTATTTTGTAAACACCAGCCGCTGTTATGGGAAACAGAGCGCTGCCCGCCGCGTCGACCTTGACAACTCCAACAAATTCAAGCGTCGTTCCGTTTACCTTGAACAGATTAGCGAATTTTCCGCTGTTGGACGCACCTGTGTTATATCGAATCGAAGCACCGGTACCGAGCTTGGTTTCCGTAACACGGAAATCCTTTGAAGCTTCGCCGCTCTTAATAGTCTTGTTGGAGGCAGTAATCACCTCGTCGGCAACGGAAAGGTATTTGAAGCTCTCACCAACCTTTGCCGCGTCAATTACCCATGTAAAGGCATCGCTGATCTTTACCTCCAGCTTTATGTTCTTTTTTGCAGCTGCCGCGATAACCTCCGCGGGAATATTGGTATTGCCGCTGACGGTGATGATACCGTAATTTGCCGCGGAATCTATAGTCGCGACTACATCTTTCCAGCCGCCCGACTTGCCGTTTACGGTAACCGACTCGTCAGCGGAGCTTGAACTGCTCGGTCTGCGCGTACCTCCGGAAGAACCGCCTATTGAACCGCTGCTTGTTTTTGCAAATTCAGCCTTTATTTCAACGTCGCTTTCCGGCATGGTGAACTTGTTGTCCTTTATGATTATATTGCCCTTGACAACCGTCCACTTATTAAACTTGTAGCCGCTGTCGGGGGTCGCAGTGAGGGTAACTGTTTCGCCCGCCTTGGCGACTTCAACGTCCGCTTTCGCAGTGCCATACCCGTCATTGGTCACCTTTACGGTGTATTTTGCGGTTTCCGCATCGGTAAATTCCGCGGCCGCGCTTACGTCGCCGGCAGGCATTGTAAACTCGACAACAGACTTAAGAAGCTGTTCGTCGGTCAGCTCAACACCCGCTATCAGCCACCTTGCAAATTCAAATCCGCTTCTTGGTATAGCTTCAAGCTTTATCTTGTCGCCTTCAGCAGCAGTGCCCTCATCGCTTTTCCCGTTAACCGATACATTTATTCTTCCGTCGGAGGAGTCGCCGATCTTTATCATATAAGGTGCTTCTGCGGATGTAGTAGTATTTACTACGGTATCAAATACTGCTTTTAAAGCAACTTCATTTTCTGGCAGTATAAAAGACAGATTTGGATTAGTAATCTGCTCTTTGGTAAGGGTAATTCCCGAAACCTCCCAATATTTAAATTCACTGCCGGGTTTAGCGGAAGCGAGAAATGACATGGAAGTGCCAGAAAGTGCACCGCTCGCATACGAACTGCCGCTCGACACGATACCATTGCCCTCTGCTGATGTATCAACACTATACCAAAGGCGGTCACTCACGCCGGAAACAGTCAACTCAATGTCATAATCCCCGTTAGGAATATCTCCGGGAAGGCAGAAGAATATATTGTTTCCGTCAATAGTTCCAAGTCCCCAACCGAAATCGGTAATGTATTTATCTCCAGTTTCCGTGTTGGTAAAGGTTATATTTGTTTTTAATTGTTTTCCCGCGCCCCAAATTTGAAGTTTGTTTCCAAAAGCATCAACAATATCTTCTAACCTATAACTCCACAGGGAATCACCCGCAGAGTAAATCTGAAACCAATCACTAATGAGCTTGCCTTTATAAACATTGCTTAAATTAAGCGTATCGCCATCTTTAAGATCGGAAATATAAATTCCGTCATATAGCACCGTTTTATCGCCATCAGGGTTTGGAACAGATTGCATTTCTATTTCAATACCGGAAGCTTCCCATGATTCAGGAACCTGCATTTTTCTGTTAGTAATAACAGCGTCTACACTGTCGCTTTCATAATACAGTTCTCCTGTATTGACGGTTACCCCTACCCCGCTGTTTTCATTTGCAGCGGTAATCATATTATAACTGCTGAAAGCAGATGTGTCCACATTGATACTTTTAACTGCTTTAAAATCTTTGAACTCAAAATTCAAATCGGAATTCTTGTCAAAGCTTTGATTTAGCGTTTTGTAAACTATCCAATTATTATCCGTTTCAGGATAGTATGCAGTTAAGCATAAACCAATTTCTTTAGGTACAGATACCTCAAACCCAATTTCGGCAGGTATAATGCGCTTGTTCAAGATATAAAAGTCAGAACCAGGCAAGGTGAAAGCTCTTACCTGTACTCCACTCATTTCCTTGTTGCTCTTAAACGCGACTTTGATATTATTTTTGCTGCTGAAATTAAGCGAATTACTGTTTGTCTCAAAATCTTCAACAAGCGCTATGGTATTCCCCGAAACTACAAACGCAGTCTGAAAATCATTAAGAATATCATTTGAAACTTCAATAATGTTCTCACCGATAATATCCTCAGCCTCGGAAGAATAATGATACCAATGAGCCTTGTTATCATTATCTACCAATGCCACACTGTAATTTTGCGCTAACTCAAAATCAGCGGATATCTTTATCGCCGTTTCTCTCTGTTGATTTTGAAATGTACGATAGTATTTGGTCTCCGAACAAAAAGAATTGACATCTGCCAGCCCAGTATCGCCCACAACCTTAAACACGATATGACCATATTCAACAGGCTTCTTGACGGTGACCTTAACGTCAATCAACTGGTTTTGACCCGCCTTTACGGTTAGGAGATTTTCCGAGCTGTTTTCCGTACCATACTCCACCTCATAATCCCCTTCGCACTCCGTTTCCAAGTAGTAACTAATATCCCGCCAAAGGGGATTTCTGATAACTATCTGTCCCTCAAAGACATCGCCGGCTTTAACGCCGAAATGCTCAAAATCACCGGTCATTTCCATGCTAACGCCGGTGGAAACAGTAATGGGTCGCTCTGATCTCGCCGTAAGCGAAAGCAGCTCCGTCGTTTTATTCTGTGAGACATCCGCCTTGGAACTTTCTGCGGGTGCGGACGGCTCCTCAGCGAACACCGTGATACTGCTCTGACTTAGCAGCACCGCAGAAGCAAGGGCAAAGGACAGTGCCCTTTTTTTCTTCTGATTCATTTAAATCAACCTCCATAATATATTCTCAAAAGGGCATCCCCCGATGGAACCCTATCTTGAGCCGTATCAAACGCATTGCATGTCACTAACCCACAAATATGTTTTGCGGATAATCTACACAATAAACTTATTTAGTTTATTATATCACAACTTTATGGTTTTGTCAATAACAACCTATAAGTTTTTTATATGTTAAAAAAGGTATATATTTATAAAAAAATATATATTATAATAAAGATATCTTAATATCACCTTTCGGAAGGCTTTAACAACCTGCCGTTTTGTTTTAAGGAGCATTTTATGGTAGCAAGGCTGAAACAGCTGCGTAAGGAAAACGGATATTCCCAGAAAAAACTGGCGGATATTCTGGGTATCACCCAGCAAGCAATTTACAAATATGAAAATCTGGCTGTTGAACCCGATATTCAGACCCTTATAATGCTTGCCGATATATTTTATGTTACGGTGGACTACCTGATAGGCCGTTCCGAAGTAAAAAGCTCCCCTTGTGTTGCTTTGACCGAAGATGAACTCAGGCATCTTTCTTTGTGGAGGACTTTGCCGCTTAATTTTCGCCGCGAGATGGATTCAATACTCAACAAATATGAAGTGCGACCCATTTCCCGTGCCGAAAACGAACATCTGCCATAAATCAAAGTTTCTTAATACCTCTTCAAAAACAATTTTATTGTAACATAATTTTAAAAAAACGGTTCACAAATGTAACGAAAAGCCGAGTTGATGTAACAAAAATTAAATTACCCGTGGCTTGACCCACGGGTAATTTTTATTTTTCTTTTTTTTTCCTGAACACCATAACCTTGCTGAGCACGAAATTGGCGATAAGCACCAACATATTTGAAAACACTTTGCACACAAACTCATAAAGCGGATTTTCTATCCCCGTAAGGTCTACCAACAGGAACATTATCACCAAATCCATTATCAGCGTAACAAGCCTTGAAGCGTAATACAATACCGCTTCCCGCAGCACTCTGCCAAATGTATTGGCAGAGCTGTTGAACACATAAACCCGATTGGTGAGAAACGCGAACGTAACCGAAAACACCCACGAGCCTATAACGGGAAGAGCCGTGCTGCTCTCTATTCCCAGTCCTGAAGTGATTTTGAAGATCCAGCTAAGCCATGCGGGAACGGATTCAGCATCGGGAAATATCCATCTTAGCAGATAATACGAACCAAACG
>CAJTMU010000066.1 GCA_910577365.1 uncultured Oscillospiraceae bacterium
TGAATTTTACGATACCGGCTACGACATGATATCAGGTCTTACCGGCTCGGTTATAGAGATGGTCGAGGATTATTCTGGACTGAAACTTAACGTTGTCACCTGCGAAACTCTTGCAGATTGTGTGAAGATGCTGGAAAGCGGGGAAGCAGATGTTATCTGCGGCAATGCAAACGCTGCAAGCATGGCAAACTTCGGAAATTACTACACCACTCTGCCATATAACCGTTCTCCCATAGTGACTGCGGGACACTCCGACACTGTTCTCGGCGACCGCATGAAATTAGCCGTTCCCGAAAACAGCGCGGATATTGTAAAATACATGAAAAAGCTTTATCCCGCCGCTTCATTCCTGCCTTACGACAATGTGGAGCTGTGTATGGAGGCGGTACGCAGAGGAGAGGCGGACGCGGTATGCGCGGGTGCTCATGAAATAATCTATCTAAAAAACGGCGGCTATGACGATATGGATATCCTTAACGTCTGCGCCGGATTTCACACCGATTCCATGGTGACGCACCACAACACCCCGCTTTGCGCTATACTGGAAAAATCACTGCTTCAGATAAGCTACAACAGCGCCACTGTTACAGCCTACAACAATATGACCGCCATGGGTTACGAATCCATGAGCCTCAACAGATTTGTGGACAAGTACTCATGGCTGATCCTCTCAATATTCATTATAGTACTTCTGTGCATTATTCTGCTTATTCTCCTTGCGGTGGTGCGGAACAACCGCGCCGCAGAAACCGATCCGCTGACAGGAGGACGCTCAAAGGGAAAATACATTGACGATACAAGAAAAATGCTTAAAAAATCCATACCTGAAAAATGGGCTGTGGTGCTTTTCGATATCGACAAGTTCAAGTATGTTAATGACAGCCTCGGCTATCAGGAAGGCAACAGAATGCTGGAGCGCCTGTATAAGACATTAGGTGATCATCTTGATGACGACGAGATATTTGCGAGAATATCCGACGACAATTTTGCCTGCACTGTGCATAACGCCACAGACAATGAGCTAATCACCAAAATCCACAGAGTTTTTAATGAGTTTGAGCGCAGAAACGCACTTTTCGTAAAGTATCCTGTTCTTTTCAGCGCTGGTGTATGCCGGTTTGAAGAATGTATTGATAAAAACGGCGGTATTGATATAAATGCTGCTCTGGACCGCTGCACAATAGCCAAGAAAACTCTTAAAGGTCTGCATGAATCCTCAATAGCGTTTTACGACGGAAAGATACGTGACAGGGCTCTGCGCGAAAAGGATTATGAGAGCGTTATGCCGGCAGCGCTTAAAAACCATGAGTTTCAATGTTATCTTCAGCCGAAATACGGCACAAAATCCAAGCATATAGAGGGTGCGGAGGCACTCATACGCTGGAACAGCTCAGAGTACGGATTTATTTATCCAGACTCATTCATACCGCTCAGCGAAAAAAACGGATTTGTTGTGGAGCTTGATTTCTTCATACTTGAAGAGGTCTGCAAGGCAATGAAGCGGTGGATATCACAGGGAAGAACCCCCGTGGTGGTTTCTGTAAACCAGTCGCGGCTGCACATTAATTACGATGACTATATTTGGCGGCTTAGGGAGATAGTGGACAAATATGAAATTCCCTACGAGTACATAGAGCTGGAGCTTACCGAAAGCGTATTCTCTGACAATACCGAGCTGATGCTGAAAATAATGAACAAGCTGCACGAAATTGGCTTCAAGCTCTCAATAGACGATTTCGGTTCGGGATATTCCTCTCTTAATATTTTAAAGGATATTCCGGCTGATGTCGTAAAAATAGACCGTGAGTTTTTCAACGGAACTGTCAACTCTGCCAAAGGAAGAGCAGTAATATCCACGGTGGTTGACTTGGCGAAAAATCTTAATATGGAGGTTATCTCCGAGGGCGTTGAAACCGGTGAGCAAGTAGAATTTTTAAAGCAGATTGACTGCGCGATGGTTCAGGGATACTACTTTGCCAAGCCTATGCCAATGAATGCTTTTGAAGAGCTGTGGGTAAACGATCTTGCGCTTAAGGATATAGAGCAGCAGGTCGGCGAATAATTTTAAAATTGTTCCCCCGCCAAAAGCGGGGGATTTTTATTATCATATTCAAAATATAAAAGATTACCCGAACGTTTTTGACATATACAGACGGATTTTGATGCGCTTTTCTTACAAAAAACCATCTATGTGTCGCCGCTTTCTGACTGATAGACATAGTGATTTTTACCAATAGTTTTTGTGAGATTTGCGGTATTTTTGTGTTATTGCTTGACAAATCATGCCATGATAAGGTATAATAAAGTGAATTGGCAAATTGTGTGATTGGAGGTGCGGCGAATGTCTGAAATAACGGCGGCAATGGAAATTGAGCAGCTGAGGCAGGAGCTTAAAGACGCACAGCGGCAGATAAACAGCCTTAAAATTTCGGTCAGGGCTAAAGAGCTGCGTGTAAAAATCTCTTCGGAATATTCCAATTTCGGTCTTTGGGAGTATGATATTGCCGAGGATATATGCTATCAATACAAAAAACTGAACGGAAGGTATGAGAATGAGCTTGATCCTATCGTTCATTTCAGAGATACAATTATAAGCTGGGGAACGGTTTATGCAGAGGATCTGCCCGAATTTAACCGCTTCTGCGACGCTATGGAGCGCGGTGACAAGGAGGTCGGCTGCGACATAAGAGTAATTAACGACGAATGTGACATAGTGTGGTTCAGATATGAGGGCAAAACCATTTTTGACGACAACGGAAAGCCTGTGCGAATAATAGGGCGCACGATTGACGTTACCGAAGAAAAGGGCGGAGTCAGCGATAAAAGCGACGGACGACGCGACGAGCTAACAGGCGCATATATGTCTGAAGCATTTGAGGAGGATGTTAGAGTAAAGACCTCCGGCGCAAACAGATTTAAAATCGCCGCGCTTCTGCTGGTAAGCATAGATAACTTTAACACCATTACGGAGCAAATGGGTCAGGAGTTCAAGGACTATGTTGTCAAGGACGTTGCAAAGGTGCTTTTCAGTATAAGCGTATGTGAGCACGACAGCAGCGTAGGGCGTATCAGTGACGGGGAATTCGCTATTTTCGTAAGATTCAACAATATGACCGATCTTGATTCCATTGCCGCAAAGACCGTTATTATGATAAACGGCTACGACTTCTACAACAATACTAAAATAACCGTAAGCGAAGGCGTTTCCATACTCAAAAACGGAAAGAAATACCGTGCGGCCATAAAGGAAGCGGCAGCGGCAATGCGCTCGGCAAGGGCAAAGGGCGGCAACGGCTATGCTCACTACAATAAGGCAATGGCGGCTGAGGCGCTTGTAAATCTGTCCGGTAGCTCCGAGGTTATTGATGAGGTCCGCGCATTGACGGCGGGTGCCGCGTCAAGAGTCGCGGAAGCAATCGGAAAGGTGCGCCGAAATGTCCGCGGGGATTTTGAGGAAAATTGTGCACTGGCAATGAGCATCTCTCCGATATACAATCTTGTCGCAGAGGCATTTATAGATAAGTCGCGTCGCAGTGCGCTTATTAAAGAAGCGATTTGCGAGGCGGGAAGACAAACCAATTTTACCGCGATATATGTATGCCATTTCATAGAGGATGAGATTGTACGGCTGCTGACCTACACCAAAGACAACAAAAGCGCTGAGGATTGTCCCGGAGTAAACTTTACCGCAGACAGAAGCGCTCTTGAACACACTCTATTAAATAATGAAGAAATTGCGCTTGACATACATATGGCAAGTGGAAAAAAGTTTGGATATGAGCTGATAAACGGCGCTCAGTTCGCTCTAATTATACCCGTTATGCGCGATGACTACCCAACGGGATATCTGGCGTTTGTTTCGGAAACACGCCGCACTATACAAGATTCCGACGCGCAGATAATCGCGCTTATTTCGGGGGCGCTGAACAGAATGTTCACCTCTTTTCACGAGGAAAATCAAGACGCCGATAATCTGCATTTCTCATCAGTGGTTATGAATAATCTGCGTATTGAGGAATTTTCGATAATCCCCGAAACATATGAAATGGACAGAATCGGGGAAAGCACTGCCGCGCACTATAACGTAAAGCGCGGTGATATCTGCTATAAAGCGATAAGAGGCAGAAGTACTCCCTGCCATGACTGCCCCGCCAAAAAACTGAACAAAGGACAGCTTACCGCCTCTACAACTTTCTATTGTGAAAACGAACGGCGCTGGTTGGACGTAGCCGCATCCGCGGACGAAAACAGCAAGGGAGAGCCGCGCTATATCATAAGCACCGCAGATATCACAGATTGTCTTGGTCAGATACAGATGTCGGACGCGCTTACAGGTGTAATGACGCTGGACGCGTTTGCCGCCGAGGGTCTGCGCCTTACCGCAAACGGATCTAACGGATACTTTGTTTTAGTAATAAATATTGCGGGATTCCGCAGATTCAACGACAGCATGGGCTTTGAATTTGGAAACTCGCTTCTGATAGCCGTTTCGGATATTCTGGAGCGTTCCATAGGCGCAGGAGAACTGCTCTGCCGCTCAGAGGGTTCGCGTTTTGTTGCCCTTATGAAAAACAAAAGCCTGTCGGAAATGCATATTCGGCTGAACCAGCTTCTTGCAAGTATTCAAAAGCAGGTATATGAAAAATGCACAAAGCAGATTTATCTTGTGGTAGGCATCTATGAAATGGTGGGAGAATCCGTCGGTATCATGGGAGCGCTGGACAGAGCCATAAGAGCGCAGAAAACCGTAAAAGACAAGGGATTTTACCGCGAAAACGCAGTTGCGGTTTATGACAACAAGCTGAGAGAGGAGCTTCAGAACAGACAGTATGTTGAGGCTCATATGCTTGAAGCACTCGAAAATGATGAATTTAGAGTCTTCTATCAGCCAAAGGTCAGCATAGCCACGGGAAAAATAGTCGGCGCGGAAGCTCTTGTGCGTTGGATAAGACCAAACGGAGAAGTTATCTCCCCCGCCATGTTTGTGCCGATATTTGAGGAAAACGGCTTCATAACGGATATGGATTTTGCGATATACCGCCACGCAGTATCCGATATAAAGCGCTGGCTTAGAAATGGATATGATGTGCCGTTGGTAAGCCTGAATGTCAGCCGCCATCACCTGAAGGACGATAACTTTGCAGACAAGCTGACCAACCTCGTGGACGGACTGGGCGTTCCCCATGATAAAATAGAACTCGAGGTAACGGAAAGTCTGCTAATGGATAACCTGGAAAAGCTGGTGGAGGTAATGACGCAGCTGAAATCCATAGGTTTCAGGATCTCTGTTGACGACTTTGGCTCAGGTTACTCATCGCTTAATCTTATAACGCAGCTTCCATTTGATACGCTTAAAATTGACGGAGGCTTCTTCCTTAAAAACGATCTTTCCGAAAAGAACAAGAAGGTCATATCCTCGGTGGTCACGCTGGCGAAAAGCCTTAATCTTGAAACTGTCTCCGAGGGTGTTGAAACACAAACACAGGTCGATTTCCTGCGCGACCTGGGCTGTAATATGATACAGGGATATTTTTACTATAAACCAATGCCAACCGGAGACTTTGAAAATCTTATCGCACAGAAAACCGAAAAAGCATAACTTATCGCTGCGCAACAAAAGCGCGGCGATTTTGTTGTGTCCCCCACAGCTTATTCCACGGCTACAAAAAGGCTAAGTTTATGAGTTAAAAAACTCTGATGATATATTATCCGCATAACAATCAAAATAACAACATATTTTGAGAAAATACCCTAAAATTTAAATTAACATCAAGACTGCAAACCCAAGAAAACACCTAAATCAGATATTTAAAATGACTATTTCATTTCTATTGCTTCGTCCGCCATAAAATCCCGCTCTTCGCGGTCATGAGTGACAAATATCACCGTTTTGCCTACGATTTTTCTTTTGCAGTATTCCATCACCGAGCGTTTGGTTTCCGAATCCAAGCCCTTGAACGGCTCGTCGAGAAACAGCGCGTCATATTCCGCCAACAGCGCTCTCAATAAAGCAGTGCGCCTTTTCATACCGCCGCTAAGTTCTCTCACCGCCTTGTTTTCACAGCCCGCCAGACCAATCACCGCAAGCTCCCCTGAAATCTCCGAGAGGCTGTATCTTTTTCCCGTAACTAAACGAATATTAGCTGAGATCGTGAGATTTTCACAAAGCCTGTTCTCCTGAAACACCGCACTTATACGCTCAGGCCGAATAACGCTGCCACTGTCGGGCGCAAGTATCCCCATAAGCACCGACAACAGAGTCGATTTTCCGCAGCCCGATGCTCCCGTTACCGCCGTAATACTACCCTCGCGAAAAACGCGCGAAAAATCGCTCAACACCCTATTATCGCCGAACGACTTGCTGATATCTGAAGCGATTATATCCATGTTAGCCTTCAGTCCCTCTATCCTTTTATCCATCTATCCATCACATTCGTTCAACGCGCTTTACAAGGAGCTTTACAAAAGCCGTAAATATTTCCTCGCACAAGCGGCTCACCAGAATTATGACCAGCGTCCAAGCAAACAGATCCGCCGTTTCAAGGTAGACCTTAGACATATACAGCTTCTCACCTATCGAACCGTTGGGAATACCTATAACTTCCGCCGCCACGCCCGATTTCCAGCATAAACCTATCGCCAGACCCGATGCGGAACGGAAATAGGGGAGCAGCTGTGAAAGATAAACGCCCACAAAACGCCGCCAAGGCGGTATATGAAACAGTTCTGCCATTGTTTTCAGCTTAGGGTCAAGGCTGTCCAGCCCCTCAAGCATATTCGTATACACAATCGGAACGCATATCAAAAACGACACCAGCACCGAAAGATCCTTTGAGGATATCCATATCAGCGCCAATATGGTAAAGGAAGCGACCGGAACAGATTTCAGCACCGACACCAGCGGCGAAAAAAGCTGCCGCGCAAAGGAGAATTTTCCTGACAGCAACGCAAGACCCGTCCCCCCCGCAAGCCCCATTGCGAAGCCCAGAAGAATTTTGCCTGAGGAAAAGGCAATGCTGCTCCAGAAATCGGGTTTCGGGGCAAGCTCCGCAATCCGCCTGACAACCTCAACGGGCGTTACAAGCAGTATTTTCTGATTAAGCGCCATCGCTCCCAGCTGCCATACTATCAGCCAGAAAAGCACGCACAGTATGGTAATAACGCGCTTTTTCATGTGCCTCGCTCCCCGTTAATTGTAATTTATTTATCCGCAGTATATTTCCCTCGTGGATGCTGCCGTTATTGCAATACAATAATTCAGTCTGTCCAAGTCAGTAACACTCCGCATAGTTTTGCGCAAAATACAGCATAATTCTTTAGGTATTTTCTTTATTCTTGCGCAAACCCTTAATCCGTGTTACTGACTAAGGCTCTCTTAAAAAATTTGCTGCTTCAATATTACATTTAAATAACTTTGTATTGCGATGACTTTTTATAGCATAAGGGCGGCAAAAGTCTTGCCGCCCGAAAAATCAACCCGGGAATTCGTAGGCGTAGTAGAAGCTGTCTGCCGGAACAGCCCCGCCAACCGATTCAGGCTTCTGCTCAAAAAGGACGTCGTAATATCCCGAAAGCTTTTCTTTCATCTCCTCACCTGTTATGCATACAATATTACACTTCGGGATAGCCTTTTCCGCGACTGCCGCTTTGATAATGCCGTATTTTTCGACAAGCTGAGCAGCCTCGGCAACATTATTGTTGACATAATCCACGGAAGCCTTATACTCCGTCAGAAAATGATTTACTACTTCGGGATATTCCTCCACAAACTCCGTGCGGGCAATCACCGCGCCCGTGATAAGCGCACTGCCGTTGCCAAGCTTATCCCATTCCTCGTTGAGATCAATCACAACATTGATATTTTCGTTCTGGGTCTGAGCCACTGTAACAAAGGGCTGGGGCAGCATCGCAACGCCGTCCTCATCCGCAGACAGAGCCGCCACACACTCCGCGTGCTCACTCTTCCACTCAATATTCACATCGTTCTCAGGGTCAATGCCGTTCTCGCTGAGGATATAATTCAGCGCGTACTCGGGAGTAGCGCCCTTTCCCGCAGAGTAAATAGTTTTTCCCCTGAGGTCGGATATCTCCGCAACCGTATCACCGTTTTCGCAGAGGTAAAGTACTCCAAGCGTGTTCACCGCCAGAACCATAACGCCGCCCTCAGTCTTACTGCAAAGCACCGCACCGAGATTTGCGGGAACACAGCAGATATCCGTATTGCCTTGAATTATCATCGGTGATATCTCGTCTACGGCAGCGGCTATAGTAAAGTCGTAAAGCAGGTCTTCCGTTTCCGTTTTATCCATAAGCTTTGTTAGACCCATAGCGGTAGGACCGCTAAGCGCCATTACCCTTACGGACTCGGGCGCGAGTGTTGGGGGAACCTCCCCGCTTTCGGCAATGTCCGCGTCCGAAGTGGGAGCGGCTTGCTCGGTGCCGCTGTCAGAGCCAGCAGTAGTTGGGGCGTTCTCGGGAACAGATTCCGAAACGGAATTATCGGTGCTGTCCGAGCCGCTTGAACCGTCAGAGCTGTCCGTGTTCTTATCCGCGCAGCCTGCCATAAGTCCCGCGCAAAGCAGCGCGGCAATAAATGATTGTGCCTTTTTGGTGATAGTCATAGTCTTTAGTCCTTTCTTTGTTGATTCCACATACCAAATACCACATACCACGCCATATAAAAAAGCGCCCTTAAAGGCGCAGAAATCGTAATACCGTCGAGCACAAGATGCGCCCCTCGGTTGTTTCCGTGCCTTTCGCCTTAATCTCTTTCGGCGTCAGTATTAAGAGTTTCGGCAAATACCCATTCCGTCGGGAAAACCTTTCGGTTTGAGATTATTGTACCGCCGTTTGAGGAAAATATTTTCCTTTTGTATTATACTCCATTATTTCCGTTTTGTCAAGACATGTGTTTGAAATATTTAAAAAGCCTTGACTTTTTAAAACTAATGGTTTATAATATAAATAAAGTCAGTGTTTGTAATTTATAAATGCTGATAAATAACTTAAAATCAAGCGTTACAAGAATTTTTTCAACAGTTTCAAGTTCTTTGCGGTAATTAAGTTTTATTGTATCCATAACCCGCATTAAAGTGTATGAAATATAACAGCCGCGAAATACCATGCAAATTTTTACGTATCGCATCTATATTGTTTGGGGGCAATTTTTGCGAAAATTTATAATTGTATTCATTATTCCACTCAACATATCATGTTATCAAGGAGGTACATATTATGAAAAAGATCGGGATATTAAAATTACTGCAGGTAAAAAACATCTTTTTTATCATTGCTTTTAGCGTTGCGGCATTGGCAACGGTGTTATCCTGTGCGTCACTTGAAAAAAGAGCCGCGGGCGCGGGTGATAACGCCGACGGTCTCATAGACAAAAAAACATACGAATATGTCAGTGTGGTGGGTGTTACTGACAAGAGAATTGGCATGCCGTCTTGGAATTACTATCATCATATTGATGATCCCGTGGTTCTGACAGAGTATCCTGACGCTCTGCGCCCTTACGCCAAGGAGTTGGAGCGTGTCAACTTGGATCTTGATATGGATTACGAAATAACCAAAGTGTTTTCAAGCGATGAAGAAGCGAAGTATATTATAGAGTTTATTACTTCAATGAGCATGGAGGAGTTCCGAGATTTTGTCTATGAGGGGTATGAAGATGAGATAGAATACTCCCGTAGCTCTTACTATCGCAATTACCTTGATGAAACTACTGAAGATGATACAACAGATGTTGCCGAAAACAGCGGCGCTGACGGTGGAGTCGCAGGAGTAAAAGAAATCATAGGCTTTGACGGCGCTATAAAACACCGCGGCGGATTTTGGTATTTTGCGGACAATGAGACCGCTGAGTCCGATATTCACTACTACCCCAACAATGAGCCTTATGGTGACACGTCTGGCGTAATCCCATACGGCGACCTTTCTCCCAGCAGCAATGTCGGAGTCCTTACCAATAAGGACAGTACCAATGAAGTTCCCGATTCAAGAATAGGTATTTATAAAGGCGACGGCTGGGTTTATCATGTTTATAGCTGCGATTAATACTTACAATATCCTAAAACAGCCCCACGCGACGGTATGGGGCTGTTTTTTATGCAAAAAATGGCTTTGAAGTATTTTACCCGCTTGACATATTGGTAAAATTAGCTTATAATATAGATGTATACTGTTAGAAGTAAGTGGTAAGATGTAAGACGTAAGAACTTTCGGGAAAGAGAGTTCTTACCTCTTACCTCTCACACCTTACTTCCTCAGAAAATATCTGACAATTCAGGAGGAAACAAAAATGAGAGTTTACAATTTCAGCGCGGGCCCTGCCGTTCTGCCCGAGGAAGTGCTTAAGGAAGCGGCAGATGAAATGCTGGATTACAACGGCACCGGCATGTCAGTAATGGAGATGTCCCACCGTTCAAAGGCTTACGACGAGATAATCAAGACCGCGGAAAAGGATATCAGGGATTTGATGAATATACCTGACAACTATAAGGTGCTGTTTTTGCAGGGCGGCGCTTCTCAGCAGTTCGCAGCTGTACCGATGAACCTGATGAAGAACAAAAAGGCTGCCTATATTATCACGGGTCAGTGGGCAAAAAAGGCTTATCAGGAAGCTCAGATATACGGCGAAGCGGTAGCGGTGGCTTCCTCCGCCGACAAAACTTTCTCCTATATTCCCGATTGCTCCGATTTGGATATACCCGATGACGCAGATTATGTTTACATCTGCGAGAACAATACCATTTACGGAACAAAGTTCAAAAATCTACCCAATACCAAGGGGCACATTCTTGTGGCGGACGTTTCCTCCTGCTTCCTGTCTGAACCGGTGGACGTAACAAAATACGGAGTAATCTACGGCGGCGTTCAGAAAAACGTAGGACCTGCGGGCGTTGTTATCGCCATTATACGCGAGGACCTCATTACCGACGACGTTCTCCCTTGCACACCCACTATGCTCAAGTGGAAGACCCAGTCGGACAACGATTCTCTTTACAACACCCCCCCCTGCTATGGTATATATATTTGCGGCAAGGTGTTCAAGTGGATTAAGAAAATGGGTGGTCTGGAGGCTATGAAGGCTCATAACGAGAAGAAAGCAAAGATCCTTTATGATTTCCTTGACTCCAGCAAGCTGTTCAAAGGTACAGTAGCTCCCGAAGATCGTTCGCTGATGAACGTTCCGTTCGTTACGGGCAACGAGGAGCTTGACGCGAAGTTTGTTAAGGAAGCAAAAGCTGCGGGCTTTGAAAACCTCAAGGGCCACAGATCCGTCGGCGGCATGAGAGCTTCCATCTACAACGCTATGCCTATCGAGGGCGTTGAGAAGCTGGTTGCATTTATGAAAAAGTTTGAAGAGGAGAATTCCTGAGGAGATAATTATGGATAATGACAGATTTATAAAGGTCTATTCACAAGGAAAAAACCTGGCATCAAGTAAGGTTGAAATATTTATCGATACAGCGACTGGAGTAAACTATATCTTCTGCCAGGAGGGCTATGCGGGCGGACTCACCCCGCTGCTTGACCCCGATGGAAAACCTGTTGTAACCATAGTTAACAAGAAAAACTAAACACTCCAAGCCGAAATCCCGCAGCAACGTCCTGCTTATGCGACATAGCAGCGTAAAGCATATAGCAATGCGCACGCAGAAATTTTCCGCAAGACGGAAGTTTTGCGTGACAATTGCGCAAATGCTTAAGACATTACGCCGCATATTGCGCAAAATTTTAAGGCGAAGCGGAACGGAGCTTACTCTGCAAGGATCACACCGTTTGCGTCAAAACCGAAAACGGTGTGGTCCGGGAAATTCTTTTTAATAAGGAGAAAGAAATGTACAATATACAAACATTAAACAAGATTGCCGCTTGCGGCACGGACTTGTTGGACAAGTCCAAATATACTTTTGGGGACGATATAAAGAACCCCGATGCGATTTTGGTGCGCTCGGCGGCAATGCACGATATGGAACTTGGCGATAATCTTCTTGCTATCGCGAGAGCAGGAGCTGGCACCAACAACATACCCATTGAAAAGTGCAGCGAGAAGGGCGTTGTTGTGTTCAACACACCTGGGGCTAACGCCAACGCTGTCAAGGAGTTGGTCATCGCGGCGCTTCTGATGTCATCGCGCCGTATACCCGCTTCGTTGGATTGGATAAAGACGCTCAAGGGCAAGGGCGACGAGGTAGGAAAGCTGGTCGAAAAGGGCAAGAGCCAGTTTGCGGGTCCTGAGATAATGGGTAAAAAGCTTGGTGTTATAGGTCTGGGAGCTATCGGTATTCTGGTAGCTAACGCAGCGGCGGCTCTCGGCATGGACGTTTACGGGGCTGACCCGTTTCTGTCGGTGGACGGCGCGCTGAAGCTGTCGGGCAAGGTACACTATGTAAAGAGCAACAAGGAGATATTTGAGCAGTGCGATTACATCACCCTGCACGTTCCGCTTCTGCCCGACACCAAGGGCATGATAAACGCGGAAGTCATCGCCTCCATGAAAAAGAACGTACGCCTGCTGAACTTCAGCCGTGATGCTCTGGTTGATGAAAAGGCAATCATCGACGCGTTGGCTAACGGCGGAATGGCGTGCTATGTTACCGATTTTGCGACGGATGCTCTCATAGACAAAGAGGGCGTTGTTGTTCTGCCTCACTTGGGAGCTTCCACACCCGAGAGTGAAGACAACTGCGCGATCATGGCGGTAAAGGAAATAATAGATTATATTGAAAACGGAAATATTAAAAATTCCGTAAATCTCCCCAATGTTGAAATGACCATAAGCGGAAGCGCAAAAATATGCGTTATCC
>CAJTMU010000067.1 GCA_910577365.1 uncultured Oscillospiraceae bacterium
CTCCGAACGTTATCGTATTTTTGCGGATAAGATCGCAATATTTCTTTTGCCCGACGGTTTTAGGCTTGATGGGCTTTCCGGAACAGCTCACGCATACGCAGTCGCCGCTCATGGAGGCAATCTCACCCTCCTCGCCGTCGTTCACCATAGCGATAGCATACCGGACATTCTGCTCTTCGATAACCTCTCCGCGCGAATAGCTGCCGCACAGCGTTTTAACAGCCTTCTCCGCTTTTCCTACGGAGCTTTCGTCATCGCCGACTATCCTCACTTCTCCGCCGCGGCTGAAAATAGTCACGCCGAACGCTTTCTGTATCAGATTTACATTCCTGTCAAACTCCCCGAAAACAGCGCGGAGCTGCTCGGTGCTGTCCATGTTTATATTTCTCTCTGCCATATTTTCTCCTGATTTTAAAAAAGTTTTTCGCGACCCGCCCATGAAAGCTCCGCTTCGCTCCGTTTTCACAGGCTCTCGCGAAAAATTTCCTGCGTGGGCGGTATGTTTATTTATGCTTTCAGCGCATTTTTCGCTCGCTTTTTACGGGTCAAAACATAAGCCAAACGCGTCATCAATATATCTAAATAATAGCTAAAAATTTCCGTTATATTATACAAGTCCTTCTTTAAAATAATTCCGTCAACCGTTATGGAATTACACAGCTCGTTAAACGATCCATAATAAAACACGCTGCTGCCCGCTCTCTTTGCTTCGCACATCTCAAAAAAGCAATTGTTCACATAACCTATCATCACATACTCTTTTCCGTTTATTACAAGCCACACCTCCGGTTCGCTCTTGTAACCCCATATATCAGCCTTTTCAGCTCTTCAAACATCGGCATATGATTATCCATGCCGTCAATATCCCCTCCGCTTAAGCTCCGCCGCGACCTGCACATAAAATTCCCGCACGTCAAATCCCTTAAAATCCTCGCGGTTAAGGTCAATAACGTCAGCGTGAGTTATACCGCGCTTTCCGGTCGGATAAAGCGGCGTGAATTTTTCGCCCCATTCCGCGGAAGTAAGTGCAACAAGCCCGTCGTTATCACCGTCGAACTTTTTTACAACGTGATAGGAAACATTCAGCGGAAACCTCCCACTGCGCGCTCTCGCGGATTTTGAGCCGAAGCTCTGATACATTACACCCTCCGCGTTCGGCACTTCCCTGTTGAACTCCTCGCAGAAGCTGTTAGTAAGATTTTTCACCGCCGCCATAAAATCAGGATTCGGGTCGCCGAGCTTTCTGAACGCCGCGTTATAGCTGTTCTCTATCGTCCTTACCAGCTTTTCGGGAGCTTTTCCCAGAAGATACTCTGCGAAAATGCAGCCCCTGTGCGGTGTGTTTATCGTAGTAAGGCTCGCCACATACTTGTCGCTGCCAAGCTTGCTTATGGCGTAACGGGAATCCAACCCGCCCTTTGAGTGAGCTATGATATTCACCTTTTCGCAGCCCGTTTCCTTAACTATCTTCTCTATGCGCTCTGACAACTCCGAAGCACTGTCAGAAACCGACGAAGCTGACTGCTGCTCTCCGTAATATATCACCGCGCCGTTTTTCTCAAGCTCCGCGGGAACCCTCCCCCAGTAATTCAGCAGCTTGCTGTCGCGGAAAAATACTCCGTGAACAAGAAGAATAGGGTATTTCGTGGCGCATATTTTATCTGCCTCACGGCTTTTGTCCAGTTTGTCAAGCGCCAGCTCGCGGCGGCATTCAAAACGCGCCTTTATATAAATTATCATCAGCATTACAAGGTTAGCGGGCGGCACAAAGCCGAGAACTATCCCCAGCACACGGTAGCGTATACCGAGCTGCACCGACGTGAGATATACCCTTATTATCCCGTTCCAGAACAGAATAAGCTCACCTACCGCTAAAATCACGCAGTAAAACACATACGCGGGGATATCAAGCCTGCCGTTTATAGCACCGATAAGTCCCGCCGACGCAAGCGGCAGCGAAGCGATCGCTGTCACAAAAAACGTCAGAAGAAGCTCCGCTCCGTCCCCAAGAACCTTAAGGCGCATAGATGGGTATCTTTTGAGCGTCGGGAAAACGTTGTATACCAGAAAGTAAATTCCCGCCGCGAGCATCGTCCCGACGCGTATCCAGACGTTTATCTCGCTCATAAAAAGCGAAGCGTTCAGCACAAACGTCATAAGAAACAAATTCAGAATTCTGATCAAAACATTCATTTTTTCACCGGCTTCAATAAAATCACCTTAGTAACTTCTTTAATTATACACTTATCTCCATGTTTTGTCAATGCAATTTTTTCGGAATAAATCCCGTTTGCATGAGAAAAATACATTTCAGAGGTAAAAAGATAATTTTATGAGGAGAGAATCCCCGCTTTAAGTAAACATAAAAATTTCAGACCTCCCCCTTACCTCTTACTTCTGAACCCGGAGGCGAGTTATGAACATGATAACGTGCAGCGAACGCTGCCGCTGGCAAAAGGATGGTCTGTGCACCCTTGAAGACCTGACCCATGCCGGCAGCCCGTCATGCTCGGGCTGCCGATTTTTTGAGAAGCAGGAATAAAGCGCGTTTGCGAATGCTCTGAGCAAAAATACCGCTATGTATGCAGCGGGGCTGATCATTCATACGGTAAAATCGTAAATTACCCCTTTTTGCGCGCTGCTTTTCTGTATTCACATGGCGTACAGCCCATTATCTCCTTGAAACGCCTGTTGAAATTAGACAGATTTCTGAATCCGCAGCCGAAAGCCGCTTCGGAAGCAGTCATATCGGTTTCGCAAAGCAGTGCGCACACCTTTTTCACCCTTAGCTGCGCGAGGTATTCTATCGCTCCTATTCCAACAGTCTTTTTAAAGCAGCGCATAAAATAACTTTTGCTGAGATGGACCGTATCGGCAAGCAGTTCTATGGTTATGTCCTCACCGATATTTTCATTCATATATTCTATTGCGGGACGGATAATTCCACCTGTGCTTACCGCGTTTTCGGAAGCGCAGTATATATCGCCGCTTATCTCCAGAAGCCAGAAAAGACGGAGCAGCTCGCTTTTCATAAGCATATCAAGCTGAGGAGTGTTTCCCTTTGCGCAGGAAAAAATATTATCAACCGAAATCTTTATCTCATCATAATAAATATGCTCTTTTGTTATTCTGGAATTTACCACGAACTCCCCGTTTATTATCGGACGGACGCATGAAACCGCGCTGCGGTCATTTTCAGACGCTCCCAGCATTTCGGGGCTGAACACAATTGTATCATAAATCTGCTTTGAATTATCATGAGGATAAATCGCGTGAAACATATTCGGGGGAATAATTATAATATCACCCTCAGCGGAAACAAATTTATCATCGCCGCAAATAAACTCTGCACAGCCCGAAATTATGTGATTTATCTCAAATTCGCTGTGCCAATGGAACGGTACAGCGGCAAAATAATCGGGAATAAGGCATTTATAATAGCTGAACGGCACAAGAAGCGTGCTGTGCACTCTGTTTTCTTCCGAGCACAAATTACCCATATTCCCTCCGAAAAATATTATAATATTATAATTCGATATTATTTTACTTGATTTACGCTGCATTTTATAGTATTATATCATATAAGGACATTTTTATCAAGAGCTTTCAGATAATTTCGTTAAAAACGATTTTGAATTATGAGGCTCTTAGAAAGGAACTTGACAATGAACACAAGCAAACAGCCGGCGTGGCTTGACAACGCGATATTCTATGAAATCTATCCCCAATCGTTCAAAGACACCAACGGGGACGGTATCGGCGATTTTAACGGAATAACCGAAAAGCTGGACTACATAAAGGAGCTTGGCTGCAACGCTATTTGGCTCAATCCCTGCTTCGATTCTCCGTTCGGCGACGCAGGATACGACGTTTCCGACTATCTGCTCGCCGCACCGAGATACGGCACGAACGAAGACCTGAAGCGGCTTTTCGGAGAAGCGCACAAACGCGGCATGCATATTCTGCTCGACCTTGTTCCGGGACACACTTCGGTTGAGCACAAATGGTTCAGGGAATCCATGAAGGCGGAGAAAAATGAGTATACCGACCGCTATGTCTGGACCGACAGCATCTGGGAGGAACCTCAGGGAATGGGCTGCATACGCGGGATATCTGACAGGGACGGTTCATGCGCGGTAAACTTCTTTTCCCATCAGCCCGCGCTGAATTATGGATTTTACAAGCCCGACCCCGATAAAAAATGGCAGCAGTCAATGGACAGTGAGGGTCCCAAGGCTACGCTTGAAGCGATGAAGGATGTTATGCGTTTCTGGCTCAGTCTGGGCTGCGACGGATTCCGCGTGGACATGGCAGGCTCGCTGGTAAAGCATGACGAGGACGGCAAGGGTACTATCGCTCTCTGGCAGAACGTCCGCGGATTTCTTGACAGGGAGTTCCCTGAAGCTGCAATGGTGTCGGAATGGGGCGAACCGGACAAATCGCTGCGAGGCGGATTTCATATGGACTTCCTGCTGCATTTCGGTCCCTCTCACTACAACGATTTGTTCCGATGTGCCGAACCGTTCTTTTCAAGCCGCGGCAAAGGTGACGTTTCCAAGTTTGTAAAAAAATATGTTGAAAATTATGAAAAGTCGGAGAAAAAAGGTCTTATTTGCATACCGTCTGGAAACCATGATATGGACAGACTTTCGCGCGGCGTTCGGGGAGATAATCTTAAAATCGCGTTCGCCTTCCTGCTTTCAATGCCGGGCGCTCCGTTTATTTATTACGGCGACGAAATTGGCATGAGATATGTTGAAAATCTTACTTCAGTAGAAGGCGGCTACGGCAGGACGGGTTCACGCTCACCCATGCAGTGGGACGATACCGCAAACGCGGGATTCAGCGCCGCTCCCGCTGAAAAGCTGTACATAAAACAGGATGACAGCCCCGACCGCCCCACGGTCAAGGCACAAATCTCCGACGAAAACTCGCTATACAGCGAAATAAAGCGCCTTATTTCTGTGCGGCAGTCGCATTCGGCTCTGCAAAGCAAGGGCGAAATAGAGTTTCTGTATGCCGAAAAGAACGCCTATCCTCTTGCCTACCTCAGAAGCGCGGGAGATGAAAAAATACTTGTTATAATCAACCCCGCTGCAAGAGAGACTAACTTTGACTGCAAATATTTGCTTAAGGAAAAAATATATTCTTTTGGAGAGGGAGTTTCCGTGAACGGTGAAAGGATAACCGTTCCGCCATGCTATGCGGGATTTTTCCTCGTATAAAGCTATTGTAGTGCATTGTCGGCGAAAAAGTCTTTAAAAAGCGCTTCATTTACTGCATGACAAATACAGTAGGATTCACCCTACGGGTACGCTTGATGTAACATCTTAATTGTTCCTAATAATGAAGTAGGCAAAAATTTTTTCAGCAGGACGCTACATCAACAAAATTGATTTCTTTTTCATAAGAATTACCTATCTTTGGACAATGGGAATAGTAAGCAAAACCGCTGATAAATACAGAAAATATTTATCTATAATTCATGGAAGATACGCCAGACTCCATAATAAGCTATCTACAAACATAAAAAAGATTACCCGAAACTCAGTATGTTTCGGGTAATTTCTTTAACTTTTTCAAGCGGTTGACAAATAATGGTGGGTATGATACAATAGAGATATACAATATTTTTTTATTAAAACTATAAAAAATTGTGTAACACTCTGCAAATAATTTAAAAACAGGAGGACTTATTTTATGAAAAAGCTCAAATATCTTTCCGTGGCAATTTTGATCATCGCGCTTAGCGGAATCGTCGGCACGAGCGCTTATGCGGGTGCCGCGGGCAGCGCAGTATCGGTTTACGGTGAGCAGAACAGCAAAAACACCACCAAAATCTCTTGGAGTGAGGTTTTCGCCAAAAACAAAAATGTGCTGAAAAGCGCCTATGCGAACGCAAGCGGCGGGTATGCAACATTTCGTGTCGGCGCAAATGGAAGGATAACTGCAGAAACAAACGACGAATACACTTTGGCAAGATTTCTGTGTGATATGGAGCTGATACTCTCCGAGGAGGGATTCAAACAGTACGGCAGCCGCTATACCTCACGCGGCGAATATACAGCGGCTATGCTGAAAGATTCGGAATACGCAATGTTTTTTAACGATAATGGTGAGCTTCTGAATCCTCCCGAACCCGCACTCCATTTTAGGATTTACTGCCGAAGCTACTCAGAAGAGGTTTCCGACGAGCAGGTTTTTATGAGTTCAGCAAAGTTTCTGCTTTCTCAGCCCGACGGTGTTGAACTTAATCCGGCGGTCACGGCGGCTTTTGAAAGCGGCAAGGATTTTTTCTGCGACAGCAATTGCAGATACTCCGATAAAACGGCTTTATCGGTTGCGGCGAGCTTTTTCCGCGACAGTGACAAACCCGAAAAAATTGAGGAAACCATATCCGCCGACGGCGACAGCGGAATATTTATATCGGGGCAATTCATTTCCGCTGATACCGAAAAGCTATTTGTAACCAGCCGCGATAAGTCCACGGCACTTATGCTGGCAGGATTTTCCGTGCCGGAGGATTGCGTATTTCTGACAGGCAGCGAGAACGGATATACGGACACGTTCTACGATTTTGAGGAGATAGCCCAAAAACTCCCAGACCTTAAAGAGCTTTATATGTATCAGGCGCAAGGCGAAAACCAGTCAGCGATATCAAAACTCACAAAACTTGAGGCGCTGAGCTACTATGTGACCGATGACCCCTACTCCACAACCTCGACTACAAACGATTTTCCCTTTGCAAAGCTGACAAAGCTGAAAACCCTAAATCTTTACGGCGACTATGAAGACTTTTCTTTTCTTAACGGAATAAAATGGCTTAAAACTCTGCGAGTCAATACCTCTGCATTCAAAAGCAATATAAAAAGTCTGCTAAACTGCCCTGCGGTAACATCTCTGGAGCTTTCGGGCTGGTCGTCGGAATGCCGAAATATTTATAAGCTGAAAAATCTGAAAACGTTGAAGCTCTCCGGCGGCAATATTGATTTCGCAGCGATAGGCAAGCTCAAAAAACTAAAAGAACTGGAAGTGAGATGTTACAGAGACAATAAAAATATTTCGGAGCTGAGTAAGCTGGACAAGCTGACCTCCCTTACCCTGTCCACCATAGACTGTCGCGACTGGAGCTTTTTAAAGGAAATGAACAGTCTTACCAACCTATCGCTGTTTTATTCAGACAACGTTAAAAACAAAGACATTGCGGGAATAAAAAAGCTTACGTCGCTGAGTCTTATATATACTCAGATAAGCGATTTTAAAGGCTCGAAAACTTTGGAGCGGTTTGAGGAAAGTCTGGGAAGCTGTATCGACTATTCCGCTTTCACAAAATGCCTCAAATTGAAAGAGCTTGCCATATTCGGAAGCGACAGCCCTCTCGACTGCAAATATCTCGCAAAGCTGCCGCTTGAGAACATTTGGTGTGACGGCACAAAAGTCTTGAACGCGGGAAAGCTGTGCGGCGTAAAAACCCTTAAAAATATCACAATTGCAATAGCCGACGATGATTTCGCCTACGCAGAGACCCTCAGAGCGGCTCTGCCCGACTGCGAAATAAATCTGAACAACGAACCATTTTACAACAATTTTTATTAATGAAAGGATAATATTATGAAACTTAACGCAGTTTTTTGCGCGGCAATGTCCACTGTAATTCTGGCAGGTTCGGCGGCTCTTACGGGGCGCGGGGCAGCTGCTCTCTCCGTACAGACCGTATATCCTCCATACGGAATTGATAATATAGCCGAATCCCCCACGGCTATCGGCAGCTCAGATATTATCGGATTCTCCCTAAACGGCGAAGAAATTGAAGCAAAAGACAATGTCAAAAAGCGCTTTGCCGCCGTATATAATGAAATTATTGCGGCAGAGCCGATAGAGCATAACGACCGGTTTGTCAATGGTGTCTACGGATTTGTTGTCGAATACGGTGGTATGCGTCACACAATATCAAAGCTTGCGGGAGAATACGGATATTATCTTATGATAGATGGCTGCTATTATCCCGTAAACGATAAAATGGACAAGATAGCTGCGGAGATACTCCCAGACAGTTCCTCCCTCGCTGACAGACTGCTTGAATGCAGCTGCAAATGTCCCGAGCCGAAGACAAACGAGGATTACATAAAAGCCGCCCGCAATTGCGTTTATCAATGGCTGGACACTCTTGCGGACGAAAAAGGCGCTTACAGGGTGGAAAGCTACAAGCCATATTGGAACGGAACGAATGACGAATTTATAGCCGCGGGTATCGTCGGCGGCGCAAAGGAGTTTGCTGTACAGATATGCTTTGAAGTGTACGGAGTGGAGCGCGGGAGCGTATTTAAAGCGCCCTCGGATTCGGGCTACAACGAATTTTACCACTACTACGATGGAGCATGCGCATTCGTGCGCTGCCGCTGGGAGAATGGTGTGTGCCGCGTGGTGGATTACGACAAGGCATTTATGTCCTCAGTAGGCAACGGATTGTATGGAATAAACACTTCAAAAAGGGGCTACGACACGTTTTTTGACTTTTTCAACGATAAAGCAGCGGTCAAGAAATACAAAGAAAAAACGGTTACCCCCAAGCCGGACAGAAACGATACCGTGATTTCGCATAATCCCTTTATGATATCGGACGGGAAAGTGTTTTACGCAGATATCAACCTGTCTGCGGGCGATGCTCTTAGAAAAAATAAGGACAACACTGTTTCGGGAAAATTCGGGCGCAGCTTTTACGCGGAGGACGGCACGCGGGTGTACAGCTCTCCCGTGGACTATAACGAGGCGGCGATGGAGCCGTTCGAGCTTACCTTCACCGACGGCTTCGACCTTGTTTTCGATGATTACAACAGCGACGGAAACCCCGATTACACAATAAAGATAGGCGAGAACGAGCAGGGTTCGCGTTACAACGTATGCTGCATAGCGAACGACGGAAGTCCGCGCGCGGGCAGTATGAGCACGGAGGTGTTTATCGCGGAGCGGCACGAGGACAGTATTAGGCTTCAGAACACCGAAAGCGGCTACGTTACATGGAGCGTGAACAATGAAGGAAAGCTCACCCCGTCGAGAAGCGTCGATGACTACCGTATGTACTCTCAGCGGTATTATCTGCCCAAACAATTCAGGGGATACAACGATGAAAACAAGATAATTTGTTACCTCTGGAACAATACCGACAAAAAGGTTTCGGCAGGAGGCGAATACCGCATTGAACGCAAAAACGGCGATAAGTGGACGGATACGGGGGTAAAGGGAAAGGTAAAGTCCCGCTCCGTACAGCCATACCGAGATGCCGAGATTGGCTTTGATATCTCGGAGCTGACAAAAAGACCCGCAGGCGAATATCGTATAGTAATGAAATGCGGCGGCAAAACGGTTTACGGAGGATTGTACATAAGCAGCTCTGCGGAGGCGGACTGCAGAATAACCGCAGAAAGCGAAATGCTGCCCGCCGACAGGACGTTTATAAAATTCAGCGTTGAAAACGTCTGCGAAAATCCCGTGAGGATAACATCGGCGCAGCTGATAAAGGACGGCAAAAAGGCGGCGGATATTGACGTATCTAGGCTCAGCGTTGTCGAGGCAGGAGAAAGCATTGAGATAACCGCCTATGCGGATGATAATAAGCTGCTTGAAACGGGAAAATACTCGCTTAAAATAAATTGCGGTAAATTCATATTCAGCGGCGGAAAAACTACACTTAAAAAATTCCCTGCGGAGCGACTGTCATTTTTCAGCGGTACTGCCCAAGCGGCAGAAAACGATGACGGAATTAATGTGACACTTAAAAACAACATATGGTCGGAGGAAACAGCAAAAATTGCAATGATAAGGCTGTATGTTATGAAGAACGGCGAATGGATACCAACAGACTTTCAGCCAGTCGGAAGCTTTAACAGACCGGATTATGTGGATATTGGTTTCGGTCAGTCTGTCACACTGAAATTCAAAAGCGAAGCGGCGGAATATTTAAATGACGAGGAAACCGTTAATATCGCTAAGGAGTATTTCGAGATAATAAAAGCGAAGCTGGACAACGCGCTGCGAAACGGAGAAATAAGCAAAGCGGAATACGTTCAATACAAAGCAATGAGCTTCGAGGATTTTATAAACGAGATAATATTCGGTGTGACGAAGCTTGCGGCGGGAGATCAATGCAAGCTAAGTCTAAGTGGAAATCTTGCGGAAGAAGTTTATTTTACCGTTAAATAAGAGTGGACTCCATCTTACACAAACAGCGTTTAACAATCAAAAACAGCGCTCTGCCTGTGCAGAGGACTATCCCATAAAAATCAGCGTAAAAATTTTGCGCCGCGCAAAACAAAACGTTTATAGGAAATAAAATGCTTCTTATATTGTAAAAAACGAAAGAACGAAGATGGACAACGACGCTATTGTGAACACCGATAACAGCCTTACTGCCCGCAGGCGAAAAGCTGGACGGAGCCATTCTCCTCGCGGCGTGTTCTCATATATTGATAGAATGCATGTCGTTTGTCAGCTGCAAAACAAGCAAAGATAAGGTAACAGGTGGATACAAACTGGCATGCGGAAAGCTCGGAAAATAACAAAAATTCTGACGCAAAGCCTTGACTTTTTGATAAAATAATGCTATAATTAACGCAGAAATTGTAATGTTTTTTGAAAGGATGTGTTACTATGCCTTTAGCTGTTATGGGGTTTCTCCCCTCAAACGTTGGTAAAATATCTGCCGGAAACAGTCCCAAGAGCAGTATTGAGGACAGCATTAAAAGACTTGAAAAAGAGCGTGATAAATATCAAAATGAAAAAGGCAGCTCCGATTCAAGGCTGCTCGACAGAAAAATCGGAAATCTTGAGGACAGGATAAACAATCTTCGGGAACGTTTAGATAAAATAAGGACAGAGGACGGCGAATGCAAAACCTGCGAAAACAGGAAATATCAAGACGAGTCCGATGATCCCGGGGTTTCATTTAAAAGCGCCTCAAAGATAAGCTCGGGCAGTGCCGAAGCTGCCGTAAGAGGTCATGAGCAGGAACACGTCACACGAAACCAGGCAAAAGCCGAGCGGGAAAACAAGGAAGTCGTTTATCAAAGCGTTATAATAAAAAGAGCGATTTGTCCCGAATGCGGAGATTCATATGTTTCCGGCGGTGAAACTACCACAATGACCCGTTCAAAACCCGAACAGCGTTTTAACGTAGGTATAGCAGATAATAAAGAGAACGGAACGCTGCTTGATATTTTAGTATAAAACAGTTTAAAAGGCATAGCCGCTGTCGGCTATGCCTTTGTTATTAATATAGTGATAACAGAGATGAGCTTAAATTAAAATCCTGTTTGCTGACCCGAATTATCCGCAAATATACTCTCCTGACCGCGCTTTTTATCAATAACATTCAGGAAAAGATTTTGAATGGTTTTTCTGATATCAACGCTCATTTCCAACAGCTTTACCTCATCGGCATACCCGCCTGCCATAGTTCTGTGACCGCCGCCGCTGCCGCAATCCTTGAGCGCCTTAGCAGTGATGTATCCCGAATCCAGCTCGTCCAGCTCAGAGCGAACAGAAAATTTAAACCCGTTCTCCCTTTTTGAATATACCACAACAAAAACCACAGCGTCTAAGTCAAGAATAAAATCCGAAACCATTGCAACAAAAGCGTCTGCACAGATAAAATCAAGAAAAACAAAGGCTATTCCGTTGTATATCTCAATGCTGTGCATAGAATCCGCAAAGGACTCCAGCTCATTGTACTGAAGAACGTTTGTCTGAAAATGCCTTATCATTTTATTATCCGCCTGGCGGAAAAGGTAAGAATAGATATCAATATCTGTCTGAGTAACGCTGCGGGTAAAATCCTTGGTGTCCATTTTCAGACCGTAAAGCAGTGCCGTAGCAACCCTTTCGGACATTTTGATCTTATTTGCACGGTAATAATCCGCAATGATAGTCGCGCAGCTGCCAACTATCCTGACGTCCATAAATCGGTAGCTTTCCGTCTCGCAAAAGGTAGGATGATGATCAATACAAGCAACCTCATTTCCGTCAAGTCCGAGGATATTTGAATTTCCCTTCTGAGCGTCAACGGTTATTATATAATCCTTCGCGGACATTTTAATGTCCCTGTCGGAAAACATCTCAATCTCCAGCATGGTGATCATGCTTGCCGTTGCGGAACGAACGTCCGTGCCATGATAGCAGATAGTTGTTTTTATCCCGAAATGCTTAAGCAGCTCCTGAAGCCCAAAGGCGCTGGCAATAGCATCTGGATCGGGGAAATTATGGGTCTGTATGAAAACACGATGACCGTTAAGCAGCTTCAAAAGCTTACTTAGCTCTTTTGTCATTGAAATACTCCTTAATCTGCATGAAAGAGAACAAAGGCCAGCAGCCCAAAGTATGTTCTCAAACAGTTTTTACTGAATATCATTGTACCATAAATTGACCTATAAATCAAGCAGTTTTACCTTAAAAAAAGTTAAATTGGATATTTTTTATTCAATCAGAACAAGAATTATTACAAATTAAAATCCGCCGTTATACGGCGGATTTTAATATCATATATGTATTGAAATTATTTCTTTTTGCCTTTTGAGGATTTTACCGCAGGCTTAGCGGCGGTCACAGAACTATGGCAGGCGGGTATGCCGATGAGGTA
>CAJTMU010000068.1 GCA_910577365.1 uncultured Oscillospiraceae bacterium
ACGGAGCACCGCGACTTAAATTCCTCAAGGCTGCCGCATATCTAATAATCCGCAAAGCTGCCATTTAGCATCGGCTCATATATCAGCACCCGTATTCCTTTTTCTTTGAGAGAACTCATTATATCCTGCACGGAGCTTTGGCGAAAATTATCCGAATCCGACTTCATGGTAAGCCTGTATACACCCACGGTATCGCCGCCCGCCGCGCGGCACTTTTCCGCTACCCTGCCCGCGATATACTCCTTTCGCGTGGAGTTCGCGGAAACAATCGCGGAAATGATATCGTTCGGAACGTCCGCGAAATTTGCCAGAAGCTGCTTTGTATCCTTTGGCAGACAGTATCCACCGTACCCGAAAGACGGATTGTTGTAGTGCGACCCTATGCGCGGGTCAAGCCCCACACCGTCTATTATCTGCCGCGCGTCAAGCCCCTTAAGCTCCGCGTAGGTGTCAAGCTCGTTAAAATACGCTACCCTGAGTGCAAGGAACGTGTTTGAGAACAGCTTTACCGCCTCCGCCTCGGTGGGCTGCATAAAAAGCACGGGAACGTCTTTTTTCTCAGCGCCGTGCTTAAGCAGCTCCGCAAACACTTCCGCGCGTGAAAGCGAGTCGCCGTCTGCCCCAACGATAATTCTTGACGGGTAAAGATTATCATAGAGCGCTTTTCCCTCTCTCAGGAACTCGGGCGAGAAAATTATCCTGTCGCATTTGTAGCGCTCTCTCACGCTTTTGGTATATCCCACGGGAACAGTGGATTTTATCACAATAGTCGCGCTGTCGTTCACGGCGAGTATCTCCTCGATAACGCTTTCAACGGCGCTTGTATCAAAGTAATTCCGCTCCTCGTCATAGTTCGTAGGCGCCGCCACCACGATAAGCTCCGCGGAGCGGTACGCCTCCGCACAAGCCTTTACAGCAGTAAGCGACAGCGGCTTTTCGGCGAGAAACCTTTCTATATACTCGTCGGCGATGGGGCTTTTACGCCTGTTTACCATGTCGACCTTTTCCTCAACGATATCCGCCGCTATGACCTCGTTGTCCTGCGCCAGAAGCACTGCCATTGACAGTCCCACATAGCCCAGCCCCGCAATTGTTATTTTCATATATTTTCCGATTCCTTTCCGTTATGCTCGGGTGTATATGTGTATAGGTATATAGGTGTATAAAAGCATAAACGCCAAGCATTTACATATTTTCTTTTCATGGTACAATGCCACGCTATTTAAGCTCTACCACCGTAACGCCCGCTTCGCCCTCTCCGTAAGCGCCCAGACGATAGCTTTTCACGCTCGGATTTGTTTTCAGCGCCTGATGAACGGCGGCGCGGAGCGCTCCTGTACCCTTGCCGTGGATAATAACTATCTGCGAAAGCCCTGCGAGCTGCGAGCTGTCTATAAACCGCTCCACCTCCAGAACGCCCTCATCGCCCATCATTCCTCTTATATCCAATTCCATGCCGCCGCGGCGGTTCATGTTGGAGGTTATCTGCTTCTTTACGCTGCTTTTAGGCGGCTCTTTCTTTTTGGAATTCTCGACCAGCCGCAGGTTTTTCTGATTGGTCTTTACCCTCATCATGCCCACCTGAACATAGCACACGCCTGACATGTTCGGAAGCGTCAGCAGGCTTCCCTCGCGCCGCGTGTCCGCAAGCATAACGCTGTCGCCTACCTTAAGCGGTCTGGGCAGCACGTAATCCTCTTTAACGCGTACAACAACGGGATTTGCCGCGTCGTGCATTCTGTTAAGCTCGCCGCTCACCCGCGACTTTTTGTCTGCTATCCCCTTGCGCAGCTCCTCCTTGTCCTTAGCCTTTTTAAGCTCCTCCAGCTCGTTAAGAAGAACATTCGACTTCGCGCGTGTATCTTCTATTATGCTCAGCGCCCGCTGCCGCGCTTTTTCAAGCTCCTTTTCCTTCTGCTGCTCCAAATCGGAGAGTTTCTGCTTAAGCTCGCCCTCCGTCATTTTAGCGTTACGCTCCGACGCCGCAAGGCTTTCTTTAATTGCTTCAAGCTCCTGCCGCGATTTCTCAAGCGCGTCCACCACCTGCTCGAAGCGCTTGTCTTCGGTGCTCACTAACTCTTCCGCGCGCGTTATTACAAACTCGGGCATTCCCAACCGCCGCGTTATCGCGAAAGCGTTGGATTTCCCCGGCACTCCCACTACCAGTTTATAGGTAGGCTTAAGCGTTTCAACGTCGAACTCGCAGCTCGCGTTTTCCACGCCCTCGGTGCGCAGCGCGAACATCTTTACCTCCTGATAGTGTGTGGTTGCCAGCACCTTGCAGCTATAATTTTTGAACGTTGTCAGTATCGACACCGCCAGCGCCGCTCCCTCCACAGGATCTGTGCCGCTTCCAAGCTCGTCTATCAGCACCAGTGAATCGCTGTCGGCTTTCTCTAAAATACCTATAATATTCATCATATGCGACGAAAACGTGGAAAGGCTCTGCTCGATGCTCTGCTCGTCGCCGATATCAACATAGATACCATTGAACGCGCCGATAACGCTTCCCTCGGCGGCGGGTATCATCAGCCCGCACATTGCCATCAGCGTAAGCAGTCCCACGGTTTTTATCGCGACCGTCTTACCGCCCGTGTTGGGTCCCGTTACGATAAGGCAGTCGTATTTCTCGCCTATCTCCACCGATATCGGCACGGCGGTGTCCATATCAAGCAGCGGGTGGCGGGCATTCTTCAATATAACCTTTGGTTCGGAGGCTATCTCAGGAGTTGCCGCTCTCATTTTCGCACCAAGGTTAGCCTTCGCGAAATAAAGCTCCAAAGTTTCCGCCGCCTTGAAATTATTCCCTATGCTCGCCGCGTTCTCGCCTACCTGACCGGAAAGCTCTCGGGTTATCCGCTCAATCTCCGCCTGCTCACGCGCCTTGAGTATCCGAATTTCGTTGTTAGCTTCAACGACGCTCATAGGCTCTATGAAAAACGTCTGACCTGTCGCGGAGGTATCATGCACCAGACCCGGGACATCGCCTTTATGCTCGCTCTTGACGGGCAGAACGTAGCGCCCGTCGCGCATTGTAACTATGCTGTCCTGCAAAAATTTCTGCGTGGACTTGCTCTTTATCATTCCGTCAAGCTGGTCACGAATATTCTGACCCTGCCTTACGATACGCTTTCTTATTGAAGCAAGCTCCGCGCTTGCCGCGTCGGACATCTCCTCTTCGGACACTATGCTTTCCGATATTCTCTGCTCCAGACTGCGTACGGGGTAAAGTTCCGCGAAATACCCGTCAAGGCTGTTCTCTATCCCCGAACACTGCGCGTACCAGTCGCACAGCATGGCGGTCTCCCTTAATATCTCCGCTATGTCCAGCAGCTCGCGGAAGCTGAGCATACTGCCCGATTCCGCCCGTTTCAGCGACCCCGACAGATCCTTTATCTGCCTGAAACGCGGCGTACCAAATTTTGCCGAAAGCGTGAACGCGTCATCGGTCTTTTTAAGCTCCTCGCGTATCTTATCCACGCCGCTCAGCGGTTTCAGCTTCGCCGCTTTTTCGCGGCAGCCGACGCTGTACGTCTGTTCCGCCAGAAGCTCCAGTATTTTGTCAAGCTCCAGCTTTTTATAATATTTATTCATCTTATCTCCTTAATCTTAAAGAATTTTCCGCACCACTGCGTTTTCGGCTTTGCCGAAAACTCCGTTAGCCTCAGCAAGACGTCAACTCTCCGCTTCGCTGCGTGTTGACGTCTTACCGGCTTGCGGAAAATTCATACGTGGGCGGTTTGTGGCTGACCTTACCACTGCGTTTTCGGCAAAGCCGAAAACTCCGTTAGCCTCGGCAAGACGTCAACTCTCCGCTTCGCTGCGTGTTGACGTCTTACCGGCTTGCGAAAAATTCATGCGTGGGCTGAACGCAGCTCTATGCTTTCAGCTCCCTTAATTGCTTATTTTGAGCGCGCTACGAATTTGATACTATTGTAACGTCGGCTCGAAATTGATTATCAAACTCGCCGCCTTAAATACGTTTATAGTAGACCTTTATAATACTCCAGCGCACCAAAGCTGCGCTCCGTCCTGTTCAAAAAATAATCCTCAGTAATCTCCGAAAGCTGAGCCGCGGCGGTGGGAGTAACCCTAAACTTAAAGCACCTTGACAGCTCCGAATAAATTATATTTCTCATCGCGCCAAGCGTTTCGGGGAGCAGCTCCGCGCTTCTACCGCCGTATTCCCTGTTAAAACACTCTCCGCAGACTATCTGCCCTCTGTCGGGCAGAAAATACATCTTCTCCGCCTCATAGCACCCGCAGTTAAAGCACGCCCTCAAATCGGGGCGGAAACCGAGCATACCCGAATATCTTAGTTCAAAACAGGATTTTACCGTTGTAAGCTCCACAGCTTCCTCAGCCTCGTAAAGCGCTATCGCGAAAAAACGCACAAGGCTGTCCTGCCGCTGCTCCTCAGGCGTGCAGAACCTCACCGCCTGCGCGAAATAGCTTGCCAGCGCCAGCCTGACGATATCTCTGCCTATTCCGTGAAAACTGTATTTAGGCTTGGCGCTGTTTATCGTATACCGACCCGACTTTTCATTACAATTAAAGCAGAACGTGGAATAGGCGAACAGCGAAGCGGAGGACAGCAGACTGCTGTTTATTTTTTTTGCGTTATGCGCAAGCGCTTCGATTATCCCCTGCTCCTCCGTCAGTATATCCAGATACAGATTGCTGTCGCCCAGCTCACGCCGACCGACCACTATCCCGTCGTATGTTACAAGCATTTTCGCCGTTAAAAATCCCTTTCGCTGATAAATTTCTCACGGTTGCGCCAATCCTCGCGCACCTTAACAAACGTCTGCAAATTCACCTTTGCTCCGAGAAGCTCCTCGATATCCCGACGAGCCATGCTGCCTATCTGCTTAAGGCGCTCTCCGCCCTTTCCGATTATCATTCCCTTATGGCTGTCTTTCTCGCAGATTATCACCGCGCTTATATCAATTAACTCGCTCCCGTTTTTGCTGCGCGTTTCAAACTTTTCTATATCCACCACCGTGCCATGCGGAATCTCCTGCTGCATTGTCCACAGAATTTTCTCTCGTATTATCTCGGCACACATAAATCGCTCTGTCCTGTCGGTTGCGATATCGTCGGGGAAAAAGTGGTCACCCTCGACCGCGTAGCGCTCCAGCGCGGGCAGTATCTTATCCGTGTTTATGCGCTTTTTAACGCTTACGGGGATTATCTCCGCAAACTCATACAGCTTAGAATACTCGCCAATAATGCCCAGCAGCTCGCTCTTGTCTTTTATCAGGTCAACCTTGTTCAGCAGCAGCACGACCTCCGTGCCCCGCTTCGCAAAGGACTTTACCAAATCCTGCTCCACCGAGGACATTTTCTTGGTAACATCCGCCATAAGTATCGCGCAGTCCACATCGTCAACGCTGGTTCGTATCGCTTTTACCATATGCTCCGAAAGCTTGGTGCGCGGCTTGTGCATTCCGGGGGTATCAATAAACACATACTGCGTGTCTCCCTCTGTAAGCACGCCGTTTATCCTGTTTCGTGTGGTCTGAGGCTTTTCACTTACAATGCTCACCTTTTCCCCCACCAACAGATTTGTAAGCGAGGATTTTCCGACATTTGCCCGTCCGGTAATCGCTATATATACATTTTTTGTCATTTTATATCTCCCTTATTTTAAGCAGCGGGGATATCAGCTTATCCTCCGCACCGCTTAATCTTTGCCCCTCTCGTCTTCAGAGCGCCGTTCAACGTATCTTTCATACATATCGGGGCGCTTTTCCCGCGTTATTTCCAAAGCCGCGCGCTCCTGCCACTCCCGTATATTCTTATGGTTTCCAGAAAGCAGCGTTTCGGGCACTCTGCGCCCGCGCCATTCCTCGGGGCGTGTATACTGCGGAAACTCCAGAAGTCCGTTATAGTGGCTCTCAATGCTGTAAGCGTCCTCGTTGGGGAGAACCCCCTCGATAAGCCTTGAAACAGCGTCCGCGACTATCAGTGCGGGAAGCTCTCCGCCGGTGAGTACATAATCCCCCACCGAAAGCTCCTCAACCTCCAGTTCCTCCAGCACCCTGTTGTCTATGCCCTCGTAATGCCCGCACAGCAATATCAACCCCTCCTCCTCGGAAAGCTCCTTTACCTTGCTTTGCGTAAGCACCTCGCCCTGCGGCGACATATATATTATTCTCGGCTTCACCCTGTGCTGGGCAATTATCGCCATCACGCAGTCATACACGGGCTGCGCCTGCATTACCATTCCCGTGCCGCCGCCGTAGGGCTTGTCGTCCACCCTGCGGTGCTTGTTTTCCGTGTAAAGCCTTATATCATGCGTTCTTATATCCACCGCCCCGCCGCGAATGGCGCGCCCGAGTATGCTTGCGCCAAGAACCGAATCGCACATTTCGGGGAACAGCGTAGCTATATCTATCCTCATGCTCCTCCTTACTCGTCAACCGTATCAAACAGTCCCTTAAGCGGTCTGATAAGCATTTCGCCCGCTTCTATATCCGTCTTTAAAACCACCTCGTCAATGCAGGGGAACATCAATTCGCTTCCGTCGGGCTGCTTTATGGAATAAACATCGCTGGCGCCGTTCTGGTATACCTCGGTTATTTTTCCGTAGACCTTTCCGCTGTCGGCGTCCTTTACGGTCAACCCTATGATATCCTGAACAAAATAAAGACCCTCTTCCAGCTCCGCGTCGTTTCTATCAAGGTACAGCATTTTCCCGACGAGCGGCTGAGCCTTTTCGATACTGTCCACACCCTCAAGCCGCATTATCACCACATTTTTATGGGGATAGGCGCGCTCGATTTTCACCGCAGTCTTTCCTTTGTCAAAATACAACTCGTCAAATTCGCAGAGAACCTCCGCGCTGTCGCAGTAATACTGACAGCGCACCTCGCCGCGCAGTCCGTGAACCGCCACTATTTTCGCTATTTCAAGAAATTGCTTCATATTAACCCCTTATTTTAATTTAAATTTTCCGCACCTATGCGTTTCACGCTTTGCGGAAAAGTGCGTTATCCTCGCCGTGAAAGCTACTTTTTGCCACGCTTCACTCCGCTTCTTCGGCGGATTACAGAAAATCTCTGCGTGAGCTTTTTATTTACACATGCTTTCAGCGACTTTTCTCCACGATTATTAAGTGGTTCTTTTTTGCTATTAAAATACTAACGCTCATCACTTATCTCCCGCCCACTTGTCAAGAAACATCGCAATACCATCTTCATCGTTTGATGCCGTAACAAACCTTGCCGCCGACTTGACCTCGGTCAAAGCGTTTCCCATAGCAACTCCCACGCCGCAGTACTCTATCATACCCATATCGTTCAGGTCGTCGCCGAACGCCGCGACATTCTCACGCGAAACGCCATAATGCCCGCAGATATGCTTTATCGCGTTCACCTTTGTGGCAGCCTTTCTGGCAAATCTGCGCCATATCTCACCGCGAAAGCTGAGCGTTTCACAATCGGGTATTTCCGCGGCAATAGCACGCGCGTCGCGTTCGTTTTCAACCTCGGCTGTCACCTTATAAGCGGGGTGATTGAAATCCCGAAAATCATCATATATAACCACGCCGCGGTTTTCGCCCATATAAGACATATCTGTGTCGGGTTTGTAATTCCAGAAATATCCGAAGTCGCTCTCTATCGTTATCTCGCAGCCGCCGTCGGAAAGCTCAAAGCATCTTTTTATGAGATGCCTCACGCTTTCAGCGGGAAGCTGACAGTTGAATATAATCTCTTCACCAGCTCTTACAAGCGCTCCGCCGTTGGAAATTATAATATCGGGCTTTACGGAGGATATGTATGGCAGCATAGCTTTTTCGGAACGAGCCGAGGCAAACGCTAACCTTATCCCGCGCCGCCGCGCCCGCTCAAGGGCTTCAAGCGTCACCTCGGAAATGGTCTTATCGCTTCGCAGAAGTGTCCCGTCAAGGTCAAGCACGATAATTTCCACTCAATCACTCCTTATTTTGATTTGAATTTTCCACACCGCTGCGTTTTCCGCTTTGCGGAAAAATGCGTTATCCTCGCCGTGAAAGCTACTTTTTGCCACGTTTCACTCCGCTTCCTCGGCGGATTACGGAAAATTTCTGCGTGGGCACGACCAGCTGCAATATATGCGCCCCTTTGCCGCGCGAACAACGCACGGTTTCAAACAATTATTTCTTAACTCCAATCACTTACCTCTAACAGCTATTTTACCACAATAATCCAAGAAATGCAAGCGGTAAAAACAAAAAAGGCACATTCAATCGGGACGGTATAGAAAAACCGCCCGAGAAGCGCCCAAAAATAAAAACAGCCGAAAATACAAAACAAACGAACAAACGGAACAAGCCCACGGCACAAAGCCGCAAGCTAATTTCCGATTTTTGTCAGCGCATATATTCGCGCCAATCCAAATCGCCGCGTTCAAGGGCGTGAATTAGAGCCTCGGCAGTGGCAATATTGGTTGCGAGAGGTATATTATGCACATCGCACAGACGAAGCAGATTGATATCATTAGGCTCGTGAGCCTTGGGGTGAAGCGGGTCGCGGAAAAACACCAGCAGATCAATCTCGTTGCAGCTTATGCTTGAAGCAAGCTGCTGATCCCCCCCCTGTGAGCCGCTTAAAAAACGCTGTATCTGAAGTCCTGTAGCCTCGGAAACAAGCTTGCCGGTCGTGCCCGTCGCACAAATACTGTGACGGCTCAGAACACCACAGTAAGCAATGCAGAACTGAACCATCAGTTCTTTCTTTGAATCATGCGCTATAAGTGCAATATTCAATTTTGTTACCCCCTATTAGTCAATTTTGATGGTAAGAGGAACGTCCTCGCCGAGTATTCTTTTCGCGATAGCGCCATAAGCCTTAGCACCGCCGCAGCTTGGCGGAAGCGGCTCGCCCTTGGCACCGCATATTTTGATATTCTGATCCTCGGGAACAACACCTATAAGCGGTATTCCTACGTTGTCCATAACTTCATCGAGATCATATAGAATATCTTCTTCCTTAAAATTGGGGCTGACCTTATTAATAACCAAACGCTGATTTACACAGTTTTTCACATACAGAAAGTCCGACAAAATAGCTCCGTCGCGCACGCATACCGTATCAGGAGTGGTTACCATTAAAATAAGCTCCGCCGCTTTGATAACGCTGAATACCGAGCTGCCTACGCCAGCGGTATCCATAATTATGTAGTCAAAGTGATTACGCATTTCCTCGCAGACACGCATGATCTTTTCGGGATTTATCTCCATAAATGGGTTTCGCGTCGCACATACCAAATAAAGATTATCCACGCGGTCTACCTTAGTGGTAGCGGTTAGAATATCTATTTTACCCTCAAGGTATTCGCCTATATCATGCTTTACCTTATCCTTTATACCCAGCATTATATCCTGACAGCGCAAACCGAAGTCAAGCTCTACCACCAGAGTTTTTTTACCCATTGAAGCCAGACCCGTAGCAACGTTTGCGGAGGTTGTGGATTTTCCTGTACCGCCCTTGCCCGCGGTTACTGCAATAATCTGTGACATAATATTTCCCCTCTCCGGCGGGATTTTCTGCCGCCTAAAGCCGAAAGCGTTCTTCATCAAACAGCCTCGACAGATTTTACGTTTAATACTACCCCTATTGTACCACAAATTCTCCGATATGAAAAGTCTTTTTTTCATATCCTACAAAACTTTGTGAATTTGAAGTAATTTTGAGGGGTGTTTTTTGTGCATTTTTAACAATTACCAAATAGAAAATGACCTAATAAATCAATCGCTTTTATCCGAAACATTCTAAGTAAATTTTTACTGCTGTTTTAAATCCGCCCGCAAACATTTCTTTGGATTCGATCAGCATCATCTTTGACATTTGCTCATACATTTCATTGAGAAGATATCTTTTTTCTTTGGGAAGCAATGCTTCTATATCATCAATTAATCCGCTCATATTTTTGAAAGCTGAGCTGTAATCGGAATTTTCACACACATTATTTTCTTCAGAGAAAATAAAATATAATTTTTCGATTATATTATCCATTACTAATACCCCCTTTCTCATTCAAATATTATAACTCGCAAATATAGTTAGAATCAATAGAAAAAAAGCACAAATATAACCTGTGGTTTATGGCGCTTTATACAACCACAAATTATAATATACCGTAAAGGAGTGATTGCAGATGACGATTGGTGACCGATTGACAGCGGCGAGAAAAGAATCCGGACTTACTTTGGAAAAAATCTCGGAAATTCTTGACATATCCTATCAAGCATACAGAAAATATGAAAAAGACTTGTGTTATCCAAGCGTAGAGGTGCTTATCAAAATCTCCAAAATGTATGGGATATCAACCGATTATATTCTTGGGTTATCCGAAGAAAAGTGATTTACAGCAGATTCGCCATTGACTTGATATCTTGAAACGAAAGTTAATACTATACCATAATATATCATATCTAAAACTATCATTCATTATCCATATTAAATAGAGAAAGGGAAATGTTTTTTGCGTATTATTTCAAGGCTTAGGATAGAAGATTTGAGGACAGACGCGGACAGAACGCAAAGGGAAACGGCGGAAATGCTGCATATGCACCTCACCACATATCGTGAATATGAGCAGCAAAAGCGAAGAATACCTGCGGATTTTATCTTAAAAATTGCCAGACTCTACAATGTAAGCACGGATTATATATTGGGGCTGACAAACGACAAGAGAAAATTCTGGTAGAAAATATGTTATCTTCAATTGCCGCGGCCTTTTGAACTTTTGAGACGTGTTACCGTCTTTTTGGCATGCCTGTTTCCTACTTGGTAAAAATGCCAAAAAAATATGTAGAAAAATACAAAAATTAAGATAAATATTACCTTGCGAAGTGTGCAAAATAATGCTATAATATAAGTTGAGAATTTATGTGACAATCATTTGACATATAATTTAACAATTTAATACGGAGGATCAAAAATGTTTGGGATCAACAAGGATATCGGTATCGATCTGGGAACTGCCAATACTTTAGTATATATGAGGGGCAAGGGTATAATTATCCGCGAGCCCTCCGTTGTTGCTGTGGACAAAAAGGCGGGTCAGGTTCGCTATGTCGGACAGGAAGCAAAGGACGTTATCGGTCGTACACCCGGCTCGATAGTAGCTGTAAGACCTCTTAAAGACGGCGTTATCGCCGACTTCGACATGACCTCAATAATGCTGTCGCAGTTTATAAAGAAGGCTCTCAAAGGCAGAACCAAGGCGAGAGTTATAATCTGCATTCCATCTGGAGTCACCGAGGTGGAGCGCCGCGCGGTCAAGGAGGCGGCGGAGCAGGCAGGCGCAAAGCGCGTGTCAATTATTGAGGAGCCTATGGCGGCGGCTATCGGAGCAGGTCTGCCTGTTGCCGAGCCTATGGTCAGCATGATAGTCGATATCGGCGGCGGTACAAGCGAGGTGGCTATAATATCCCTCGGAGGTATCGTTACGGCGCGTTCCGTAAGGGTAGCGGGTGACGAGTTTGATTCTTCAATAATCAACTATATAAAGAAAAAATATAATCTCCTTATCGGTGAACGCACCGCGGAGAATATCAAGACAGGCATAGGCTCGGCATTCAAGACGGACGATAACGAGCCTGTTATGGACATCAAGGGGCGCAATCTGCTCAACGGTCTGCCCGAGAATATCACCATCACAAGTCAGGAGGTTCGCGAGGCTATCTCCGAGCCGCTTTCCCACGTTATCGACGCAATAAAGACCACGCTTGAAAAGTGTCCTCCCGAGCTTGCGGCTGATATTATCGAAAGCGGAATAATGCTTGCGGGAGGCGGCGCTCTGCTTAAGGGTCTGGACGCACTTATCCACGCGGAAACGGGTATGCCCGTAAACATTGCGGAGCATCCTCTGGACTGCGTTGCCGACGGCACGGGCAAGGTGCTGGAAAATATAGATAAGCTTGAGGACGTACTCAGCGAGGACGAAACTATATATTAAAATGTGAAAAAGCGATTTTAAGGCTCTTATTAACCCAATAATCAAGCCGTCAAAGCACTGACAGCCGACGGTAACGCTCCGCCCGCGCATAAATTTTTTGCAGGTTTCCCGTAAAGCGCAGCGGAGTTTTATTGGCAGACCACTGACAATAACATTTTGTGCCATTGTCAGTGGTGTAAAAAATTCTTTTTTATTTAAGGAGCAGAGATGAAAGAGTTTTTTCACAGTATAAAGTTTAAAATATTGATATGTATTGGAGCTTTGCTGCTTGGGTTTATGGCTTATGTGGCGGTGTCTGCGGGGATAGAAACCATTCCGGAAAGGATAATCGGGTCGGTTACATATCCGTTTGTAACTGCGTCGAACGCCATTTCGGAGGGCGTGACGGGCTTTATAGACAAGCTTGTGAACGCGGATACTTATAAAAGGCAGAACGAAGAGCTTACTGCGCAGCTCACGGAAATGTATAAGGAAATCGTGGACTATGAAGAGCTTAAGCAGGAAAACGAAAGTCTTCGTGAGATGCTGGAGCTTAAACAGGATAACAGCGATTTTGTATTTAGTGAAC
>CAJTMU010000069.1:0-5115 GCA_910577365.1 uncultured Oscillospiraceae bacterium
AGTGGTTATGTACAGCGGCGTTAAGCTGCATTTAAAGCAGAAATGAGGTGACGCAGGGTGGTAGAGGTTTCGGAAAAATTCAGGGAACTTGCGCAAAAAAACGGGCGGCATGTATATTGCAGGATAGAGGTAGGGAGCGTTACAAGCGTTCCGGAGGTGTTTCTGGACGATAGGATAATTGAATTTGATTTTGACGATGTGGCACACCCCGACTGGTTTACCCTTGGTACAACCTGCGCGAACAGGTTTTATTTTGTGGTTAAATACGGCGGGGAGCTGAACGTGCGGGACAGGGTGCTTCCCTATATCAGCTTCGATAATGAGGAATGGTGCCCGCTGGGGATATTTTACGTGTCAAGGCGGTATGTCAGAGACGGGTATGCTTCCATCGTATGTTACGACAAGATGTACAGCCTGGACACGGATTATGTGAGCAGTCTTCCTATGCCGACAGATACGGTAAAAATAATGGAGGAAATATGCGTCCAAACGGGTCTTGTCTGCGAAAACAAGGGGATAACCTTTGCGGTGGAGAAAATACCCGAATGTTCCATAAGGGATATGATAGGATATATCGCGGCAGTGAACCGTGCCTGTGCAAAGCTGGACAGGCTTGGAAGGCTGGTTTTCAGGGAATATGTGGACGGAGATTTCGTGATAGACGAAAAAAACTGCATGAGCATTCGGCGGAATATTGGGCGATCGGTGATAACATGTCTAAAAGCGGAAACGGAAAATGAGCTTCTGGTTTCGGGTGACGGCGCGGAGATATCCACATTGGAGCTGTACAATCCGATAATGACGCAGGAGCGGCTGGATTCCCTGTACGCGCTGTTTAAGCCCTATTCATTCTACGGAGCGGAAATTGAGATGCAGGGAATGCCGTTTATTGAGTCGGGAGAACATGTGCAGCTGCTGGAAAACGGGCTGCTTTACTACCTCATCGCCAGCGAGATTGAATATCATTATGATGGCGGACTGACGGCTCGGTTTTACTCAAAGAACAAGAGCTACACCGATGCCGCCCCGCGCACTGATGACTTGGAAAAGCTGCTGACAGAGCTGCGTAAATCGGTTGGAACAACCTATAGCAGGCATATAAACGACAAAATGATAGCGATAAAAAGCGACCCCGTTATTGCAGCGGATTTTGAGTTCAACACGCTGTCAAAGACCTTTGTACAGGTGGACGTTAATTTTACTGTTGACACAAGCACGGCGGATTTTCTTATTGTTTCGGTATACGTCAACGGGGAAAAAGCGGAGCGCGATGCGGTGCAGTATATGCCCGGAACAGGGCGGGAGCTTGTGCATTATTATTATCTCGCGGAGAATATTCCCGCGGGAAAAAACAGGATTTATGTGACGCTCAGAACCAAGACAGGAGATTGCTATATCCTTGAGGGGCAGCTTATCGCCACTGTTCTGGGATACGGAATCGTGGGAAACGGCAATGGCGATGTCCGCGACAGACTGGGTTTTATTGATAAGATGCCTGCCATTTCCGCTTCGGCTATGGAGATGAAGGTGGTGGAGATAACAGACGAAAATGCAGATTGCACAATTGAAAGCTGACATTTAATATACTGAAAGCGAATTTAAACCAAACGTCCACGCAAGGATTTTCCGAAATCCGCTGTAAAAGCGCAGAGAAACGAAGTGAAGCAGAGCTTTTACGGCGGGATAGAAAAAGTTATTGCAGCGCAATATTGACGCAGGAAATTTTTCGCGAGAGCCTTAATGCACAATAAGCAGTGAAGCGAAGTGTTGCGCATTCAGGCTCTCGTGGAAAATTTCAAATTTAAATAATTCAGCTTAGATCAACACTTAATATACAAACTGAAATTCTTGCAAATCAAGCATTTGCGGTTCAGAAAATTCTCTTAAATAAGGAGGTAAGATGAAAGGAAAAGCAACGCTGACACTCAGCGAAGCAGCGACGGGAAAGGTTGTGCAGCGGGTTGAGGAAAGCAATATGGTAACGAATGCGATAAGCAGGCTGTTCAACCCGCCTCAAGAGGCACTTATAGATACAAATTGGTCGGAGCAGATGGCGGCGATGCTTCCAATGTGGAAGAACATTCTTGGCGGAATAATTCTGCTTGGGAACACGCTTGAAGAGAGCAAAGACAACATAATGCTGCGCGAGGACTGCGTGCCCGTGGGTACGGCGGGAGATGCTTACAGCGGTTCAAATGTTATGAGAGGGTCGCTGAATATCAACGAAAGCTATGAGACCGAAAACGGATACCATTTCACATGGGATTTCCCTACTGACAAGGCAAATGGGACTATCAGAAGCATTGCTCTTACAAGCAGATTCTTTGGCAACGCGGGTTTTGCCGCCTGCGAGACCCGCGATGGTTCACTGGTTGTGAATCCAAATGGATTCGATATGTCATATTTGCTCAGTTCCTCACCGAAATTTATAACTATGTCGGGAAGTTATTTTATAGGGAGCTTCAAGCCGCGTGAGCTTTTGTATGCGTCATCAAGCACAAAAAATTACAAAACAACAGTGTTATTCAAGAGATTCAAGACGCTTGACGCAAATGCGCTGAAAATAAACGACAGGGTTTACAGCCAAGACGGAAGCAATATTTCCGTTGAAACTGCCGAGCTGATTTTGGAATACGAAGTGAAGAATCTGAAAAATATTTTCTGGGACCCGAAAAACCGCGATCTGTATATTTTCGCTCCCGTTTCGCACTCGTCGCTCAGCGGCAGCGAATACCCATACCGCGGCACGGTGAGGTACTGGAAGATAAACCCCGACACTCTCACGGTCAAGGAGTATACCTCTATAAGATTTCCCAAATCCGGAGTGGGCGAGGTTCTCAGCTGCGCGATATATGACGGTATTTTTTATGCGGTAACCTCTTCTGAGGGAACGTATAAGGTGAATATGACCACCAATGAGCTTATAGAGGTGCTGCCGCTGACGACCAAAAATCCATCGCGTTTTTATGTGAACGAAACAGGGCTGATGTACAATTTTTACGAGCTGAGAGGCTCATACGGAAGCGCGGGCGCATTTCGCCGGATGGATGCCAATACGGATTTTTTATACGATGGTCTTATTTACGGTGTGCCTATATATTCCGACTGGATACCTCAGCCATACTTCCTTTTCGCGTATGGTCAGGAATTTAATACGGCTTTTGTGCTGCTGATGTCAAACTATCTCGCGACCATCAATAACCTCGCTCAGCCGCTGACCAAAACCAATGCTCATACTCTGAAAATTTCTTATGATATAATAAATTGAATTTTGCGGGAATACATATAACATTTAATTTAAACTGATATGGAATGGCTTTTCATGCGAAATTTTCCGATTCGGTTACAGTGCGGTTACAATCCGGTTACAAGTGGTTACAGTTTGTGAAAATCCATTGACAAATCGAACGGAATTGCTTATAATTCAAAAAAGGCACAACGATTTTCATAAAAGGAGCATAAGTATGAAAAGACTGATCGTATCAATATTTTTTTCGCTGACGACATTAATAAATATTTCCGTTATAGCTTTTGCGGACTGCGGTCCGAAGTATTCCGTTACCATAAAAGTGACTGGTGTTGAGAGCGCCAAGGAATATTACGGTGAAGCGGGCGGTGTATATTATGCAACTCTGCTTTCTAAGGCTATAACCACGGGACCGGCATTTGCGTATATAGAAGATGAGCATTCTGCCGACGAAGTGCTGAAAATGCATGAGAACAAAATATGGAGCGCTTTACAGAGCTACCGCGATGCTGACGGGTACTACTATTTGGGAGAACATTGGGAGCTTTCGGGGGACGATTTGTTCTGCTGGGGTTACTATCCCCCCAACGAGTTCAAGATTTTGCTGTACTTCCCTGAAACGGGTCAGTATCTGGTAAGCGGACCGCTTGAGCGCTACGCGTTCACCGCATATTTTACCGCGGATATTTCGGACGGCGCGCTTAATGTGTCCAAAGGCAAGGGCGCAGTTGATTTTTTGGCGGAGGTTATCGCTTTTTTTGTGAGAGTAGCCATCACGATAGGTCTGGAACTGCTTGTCGCGCTTTGGTTTCAGTATCGGAGCAAAAAAGCGGTAAAGATAATTCTTATAACCAATATTATTACGCAGGTAATGTTAAATATAGTGCTTAATATCGCCAACTTTAAGGGCGGGATCATTACGGCTGCGATGTTCTATTTGCTGGCAGAGCTTGCGGTTCTTGCCACTGAGGCGATAATATATGCGATTAAACTGCCGAAAGCCACCGAAAACTGCACGGGAGCGGTGCGGGCGGGGCTTTACGCGTTAGCGGCGAATACGTGTTCGTTTGTTGCGGGAGGCTTTCTGACCGTAATTCTATTCAATATGTCCGATTGGTTCAGATATATTTAATTTGTACCCCTTGACAAAAACAAAAAGCTGTGATATAATTAGGTTTACAATATTAAGAAAGCTGTGAGAAGAAGCAGTAGGCACTTTGGATATCCCAGAGAAGCGGCGGCAGGTGCGAGCCGTTATTGACAAAGTGCTGAACCCGTCTTTGAGTGCGTCCCCGAAATCCGCCGCGTGCGGACGAGTAGGCGACGACGGTTTCTCCCGTTATGAGAATGTGCGGTTTCGCGGTATTTCTGCGCGCCGCCGTAAGTGCGGAATACTCCGAATACGGGTGGTACCGCGGACAAGCTGATATGCTTTTGTTCGCCCCGGGCTGTGAAAACAGCTCGGGGCGTTTTGGCTTTCATAGGTTAGAAGAGGTGTGATTTTCAGCCGTGCAAAAATTGAAAAGCAAAAGCATCGCCTGCCGAGAGAGACTTTATGCCTATGCAGGAAATTTTCCGTGAGAGTCTGTGAAATTGCAATGGAGCGAAGCAGGGTGGGCTTTCACGGGTGAGTCACGGAGTGCAGGAAAATTTCAAATTGAGATAAGGAGAAAAGATATGAAAATTCAGAATTTGGTCGGTGACAGATTTAAGGAGCGTCCCTCGGACTGCCAAATAGACAGTCACTCGCTGATGATAAGGGGCGGGTACATGAAGTATATGGCAAACGGAATATTCTCCAGCTATATGCCGCTTAAACGCATTACCCGCAAGATTGAGCAGATAATCAGGGAGGAAATGGACGCAAT
>CAJTMU010000069.1:5125-12505 GCA_910577365.1 uncultured Oscillospiraceae bacterium
GGAGGTTTCCTTTCCGGTTGTAATGCCCGCATCCCTGTGGCAGGAAAGTGGCAGGTATGAATCAGTAGGAGCGGAGCTTCTGCGGTTCTCGGACAGAGGAAAGCAGCCCATGATTCTCGGCATGACCCATGAGGAAGCGGCGGTGCATCTTGTAAGGGAATATGCCAACAGCTACACAAAGTACCCTTTCATGATTTATCAGATACAGACCAAATTCCGCGACGAAGCCCGTCCCCGAGGCGGTCTGATAAGAGTCCGCGAGTTTACCATGAAGGACGCGTACTCGTTTCACACCTCGCAGGAGGATCTGGAGGAGTATTACTATCGCTGCCATAAGGCGTATGAACGCATTTATTCCCGCGCGGGTATTCCGGAAGTCATTTCCGTAGCTTCCGACAGCGGAATGATGGGCGGCAGCATATCTCATGAGTTCATGCTTCTTACTCCCGTTGGTGAGGATAGCATAGCTATCTGTCCTCACTGCGGCTACCGCGCCAATATGGAAGCCGCAGTGAGCATAATTAGGAATGAGCGCGGCGCGGAATCTCTGCCGCTCACCGAAGTGAGCACTCCAGACTGCCACACCATCGAGGAGGTATGCGGCTTTTTGAAAACCGATCCCGAAAAATCCTGCAAGGCGGTGGTATATCAGCGCAACGCTGACGATAGTTACATCGTACTGTTTATTCGCGGTGATCTGGACGTAAATGAAACCAAGCTTACCAACCATCTCGGCTGCAATATTCACCCTGCGGCCATTACCGAAGACTGTGGACTTGTGGCGGGCTTTATCGGACCCGTAGGGCTGACCGCCAAAGCAACCTTGCTTTACGACAAGTCGCTTGAAACCACAAACAACCTTGTCTGCGGAGCCAACAGGGAGGGTTATCACCTTACGGGACTTGACATTTCCCGCGATGTGGGCAATGTGGAGTATCGCGATTTTGCCAAGATAATTGATGGCGGCATTTGCCCCAACTGCGGTGATAATTATATAACCATCTCACGCGGCATTGAGGTAGGAAATATCTTCCAGCTCGGCACAAAATACACTAAATCTATGAATATGACCTATCTTGACAAGGACGGGAACGTTCAGATACCCATAATGGGCTGTTACGGAATAGGTGTAGGAAGACTCGCTGCGTCGGTATGCGAGGCTCACCACGATGATTACGGACCTATCTGGCCCATGGCGATAGCGCCGTGGCAGGTGCATATCTGCGCTGTGCGCTCAGATGACGAAAAGGTAAAGGCTGCTGCTGACAAGCTGTATGAGGAGCTTCAATCGACGGGTGTTGAAGTCATCTATGATGACAGGAACGTCCGCGCAGGCGTGATGTTCTCCGATGCCGACCTGCTGGGGGTTCCGCTGAGGGTGGTTGTCAGCCCGAGAAACCTTGAAGAAGGCATTTTCGAGATGTCCTCGCGCGATAAGAGCATTTCCGAGAAGATATCGCCCGAAAGCGCCGTTGAAAAGCTTAAGAAGCTTATAGCCGAATTGACAGCGCTCCCCAAAGAATAAAATACCCCATGACCCTTGGCGCAGAAAGCACCGCCGAGGGTCTGTTCTATGCAAATCGTAAAAAAATATCAAAAAAAGACATTTATATCATTGACAACATAAGTGTTATGTGTTAAAATAATAATGAGATATTTTTTTCACAAATAAACTTCACTGACAATATATAGGAAAAACAGGAAAGGTGAGTACTTAAAATGCAGTTATCGGGTTCAGATATAATTGTGGAATGTCTGCTGGAGCAGGGGGCTGATACGGTTTTCGGATACCCCGGAGGGGCTGTGCTGAATATATATGACAGCCTTTACAAGTACAGCGATAAAATACGGCACATAATAACCTCTCATGAGCAGGGAGCTTGTCACGCCGCCGACGGGTTTGCCCGCGCCACTGGAAAAACGGGTGTGGTCATTGCCACAAGCGGTCCAGGAGCGACAAATCTTGTAACAGGCATAGCGACGGCTTATATGGATTCTATTCCGCTGGTGGCTATCACTGGTAACGTATCCTGCAATCTGCTTGGGCTGGACAGCTTTCAGGAGGTTGATATTACGGGTATCTCCATGCCCATAACCAAGCATAATTTTATCGTCAAGGACGTATCGGAGCTTGCTGATACGCTTCGTTTGGCATTTAAAATAGCGGGCAGCGGGCGAAAGGGTCCTGTTCTGGTGGATATTCCCAAGGATATTACCATAGCAAGGTGTGAATATTCTCCTGATTTCTCGGTGGAAGGCGTTTTGCCATGCGTAATATCTGCGGAGGAGCTTGACAGAGCGGCGGAGCTTATCAAGGACTCAAAGCGCCCATATATTTATGCGGGCGGCGGCGTTATCGCCTCGGAGGCTTCCGCTGAGCTTAAGCGGCTGGCGGAGCTGTGCGACGCTCCCGTTTCCTGCTCGCTTATGGGACAGGGAGCTTACGACCAGACCGACGAGCGGTATATAGGCATGCTGGGAATGCACGGCACGGTCAAAGCCGCGGCAGCTCTCAACAGCTGCGATTTGTTCGTGGCAGTAGGTACGCGCTTTTCCGACCGCGTTATTGGTGACCCGAACAAATTCGGAAAAAACGCGAAAATAATTCATATCGATATAGACCCCGCGGAGTTTAACAAGAATATTGAGGCGGCGGTCACTGTCAAGGGCGACGTAAAGGCGGCGCTGGCGGAGCTATGCGGGAAGATATCCCAAAAGAGCAACCCCGAATGGACGGAGGAAATCATCGGGGGAGATTTCGGCGAACCCGCGCAGCACGGCACGCAGGCTCTCCCCGTTACCCCGCAGGCGGTAATGGAAACGCTGGACAGGCTGACCGACGGAGAAGCGGTTATATGTACCGAGGTGGGGCAAAATCAGATGTGGGCGGCGCAGTATTATCGGTATAAGCGCCCGCGCAGCTTCATTTCTTCGGGCGGGCTGGGTACCATGGGGTATGGTCTGGGGGCTTCGATAGGAGCGAAAACGGGCTGTCCCGACAAAACGGTTGTAAACGTCGCGGGCGACGGCAGCTTCGCGATGAATCTTAACGAGCTTATAACTGCTTCGGCGCATAATATTCCCATAATAGAAATGGTTTTTAACAATAATGTGTTGGGAATGGTGCGCCAGTGGCAGCGGCTTTTCTATGAAAAGCATTTTTCGCAGACCACACTTGACGCACGGAAGATAGATTATGTAAAGCTCGGGGAGAGCTTTGGGATAAAAACGCTGGTTATAGAGCGCACAGAGGATATCGAACCGGTGCTTAAGGAAGCTCTTGAAACGTCAAAGACCGCTCCGGTTATGATTGAGGTTAGGATAGACAGGGATATCAACGTGCTGCCCATGATACCCGCGGGCAAGCCCGTGATAAATCCCATAACGGAAATAGATCTGAACGCGTGATAAATATGCCGTCAAAGGCGCTGAAAGCCGAGAGCGGCATATCGCCCGCTCGGCAAAAGCGCATACGAAAAGAGCAACATAACGCCCACGCATGAATTTTCCGCAAGCCAGTGCGAAAGCATTTTTTGCAAAGTGAAAAATGCTTTCGTGCCGAGGCTAACGGAGTTTTCGGCAAATCCGAAAACGGAGTGGTGCGGAAAATTCTTTCAGATAAGGAGTAAAAGATGCAGGAATATGTTTTATCGGTAAAGGTAGCGAACAATGCGGGAGTACTGCCTCGTGTTTCGGGGCTGTTCAGCAGGCGCTTTTTTAATATCAAGAGCCTTAACGCAGCCGAAACGGAAGTAGAAAGTGTTTCTCGGCTGACTATCGTGGTAGAGGGTGACCTGAAGATACTGGAACAGATAAAGAGCCAGCTTTTGAAGCTTTACGAGGTTCAGGACGTTCAGATACTCAGCGACGCAGTATGCCGCGAGCATATACTTATCAGAGCGGGTCGCTCCAGCGAAGAGCGCCAGAAGATAATAGAGATAGCTAATCTGTACCGTGCGAAGCCCGTGGATATCGCGGCGGACAGCATAATGCTGGAGCTTACGGGCGAGCCTAAAAAAATAAATTCCTTTGTGGAGCTGCTCAAGCCCTATGGGATAATCAAGATGGTGAGGAGCGGTATCACCGCGCTTGAAAGAGATTAGAGGAGCATAAAATGAAACGTTTCGGCAGGCTCGTGGCTTTATTTACGGCAGTATCGGTGCTATTCGCGGGGTGTAACGCACCGAGCGAAAGCGCTTCGAAGCTTGGCGTGACAAATAAAGCCGTTCCCGCAGAGGGATACGCGTAGCGAGAAACCGCCGCTCCTGTAACAGAAGAAAAGGCGGAAACCAAGCGACGCGCTTTGAGCGTGCTTTTATAGATGAATTTAACAACGATGGTCGGAAAGAAGCGTTTGTTACCTTTACTCTTCCAAAAAGAACAGTAGACTATGAGGAGCAGATATATTATGTAATAAGATATTTTACGATATATGTCGGCGCCAACAATATTCAACCCTGCGAGATAAGGCAGGGAAACATATCCTCTGCCGAAATAGTCCAATATGGTATTATCGACTACGGCTTATGCAAACAGCTTGTATTGCATGTTGGAGGATTAGGTTATGAACATACAGCTGCAATATTTGGTGTTGACAATGATATGCCGAAAGAACTGTTCAGTCTGCGTGGCTGGTATAATAAGGAGAAATGCTTTTTATCGGTGGACGGTTGGCAGAGCGCGGGGTGTCTTATGTATTACGATACCGCCGCAAAGGAATATCGCGCTATTCAAGGGAAAGAGTTAAATTTTCGCGACGTTTTAGCTTTGGATACCAAAGGCGCTCTTGACAGGTTTAGGGAATACAGTAGTGAATATATAGGTCCTGTTACCGCAACGCTTATCGGCGGAAAATATTATGTGCTGGAACAGGGCATTATGGATATCGGAACGCCTTTCACATATGAAAACGGCGTATTTGTTGAGCAAAGCGATTGTTATGTCAGAAACTGTCATATAAGTATGAACAGTATTGAGTATATAGACTACGACGCGGCGGTAGCTTCAATGCTCACCCCCGCGCAGGCGGCTCTATTATAGGGAAACATCGGGAACTGGAGAATGACAAAAAATTAACACTCCCTATTTCCCTCTTAAAAACTAATAACTAACGACTAATCGCTAATAACTATAAGGGGTGATCGGTTGAACATTCTTCATCTGAAATACGCCGTGGAGGTGGAAAAAACACGCTCCATAAGCAAGGCTGCCGAAAATCTGTATATGGGTCAGCCGAATCTCTCCCGCGCGATAAAGGAGCTGGAGGAATCCATCGGTATAACCGTGTTCAAGCGTACCACAAAAGGAATTTCAATCACCCCCGACGGGGAGGAATTCCTGAGAAGGGCACGGCGGATAGTGTCGCAGGTGGAGGAGATGGAGGATATCTACCGCAACGGGCGTATCCACAGGCAGGAATTTTCAGTCTGTACGCCGCGCGGGAGCTACTTCTCTGACGCTGTTGCCGAGTTTGCCGCGCGCCTTGACGCAAATTCACCGATACGTATTGTATATAAGGAAACGGATTCCGCGGAAACGGTGACAAACGTTTCCCGAGGAGATTTCAGCTTAGGGATAGTGCGTTACCGTCAGAGCTTTGACAAGCTTTTCAAGGACTTGTTTGCCGCAAAGAAGTTGTATTCCGAGACTGTATGCGAATTTACCCCGATGGTGATACTCGGCGCGTCCGACCCGCTGGCAGATTCGGAATATTTAACCGCGGAGGAACTTAGGGATTATATAGAAGTGACTATACCCGACCATTTCGCGCCGTCGATTGCTGATGTGAAAAAGGCTGAGTTTTCAGACAAAAGCATCTGCGTATACGACCGCACAACTCTGCTGAAGCTGCTGCAAAAAGTTCCTCGCAGCTTCTCGCATTCCGCCCCCGTTAGGCGGGAGCTTCTTTTGGAATATGAGCTTGCGGCGGTTAGCTGCCCCGAAAATGAGCCTTTAAAAGACGTCCTGATTTATCGTAAGGACTATCGCCTTACGGAACAGGATAAACAATATATCACCGACCTCACCAACGCTAAACGTAAAGCAATGGCGGACCACGGTCAGTAATTTACAGTCAGCAGAGAACCCGCGGTATCGTGAAAGCGTTTTAAACGCTCTGCCTGCTGATAGCCGTATATTGTATTGGATTGCATAGAAAAGGCACCGTAAAAAACGGTATGAAAAGTCAGAACCGTTTTTTAAAGATGCCTGAAAGCCTAAATGCTGCGTAATATCGCCGCATGAGTTTTCAAAAAAGCTGTAAGGTTTTGCGCAGCACAAAAAACCTGAAGTTTTGGGGACAGTGTGCGCAGAATCTACCAGAAATTTTAGAAATTTTGAAAAGAGCCTTTGTGCTGCCTTTTGACACAGTATATCAAAAAATGATATTTGATATATCAATAATACATTTTACAAGTTCGACATATTGTGTTAAAATATTAACAAGGCAGAAGAAAAGATGGCGTAAAAGCAAATCACTCTGACATCAGGGACAGATAACCAAATTTGTTCATTGTCAACTGTTGACCTATCAAGGGCTCTCTGCCACCCAGTCCAAATCGGAAATTTTCCGATATTTATTATTAAGGAGAAGATGACTATGACAAACTACGAAATCGTTGACAGCGCGGAGAAGTTTGAAGAGGCTCTTAATAGAGTAAGAGCCGCTCAGAAGATATTTTCCGAATATACGCAGGAGCAGGTCGACAAAATCTTCCTGGCTGCCGCGTCCGCTGCCAATAAGCAGAGAATCCCGCTTGCCAAAATGGCGGTAGAAGAAACGGGAATGGGCGTCGTTGAAGATAAGGTTATCAAGAACAACTACGCTTCGGAGCATATCTACAATGCTTTTAAGAATACCAAGACCTGCGGTATTATCGAGCGTGACGAGGCATACGGCGTTACAAAGGTAGCCAACCCTATCGGCGTTGTCGGTGCGGTTATCCCCACTACCAACCCTACCTCCACCGCGATATTCAAGTGCCTTGTTTCCCTCAAGACAAGAAACGGTATTATCATCAGCCCCCACCCCCGTGCTAAGAAGTGCACCATCGAGGCTGCTAAGATAGTTCTTGAGGCTGCCGTTAAGGCGGGCGCTCCCGAAGGTATCATTTCATGGATAGACGTTCCTTCGCTTGATCTCACAAATATGCTGATGAAGGAAGTTGACATTATTCTTGCGACAGGCGGTCCGGGCATGGTAAAATCCGCATATTCCAGCGGAAAGCCCGCTCTTGGCGTAGGTGCTGGTAACACTCCTGCGATTATCGACGAGTCCGCGGATATCCTGCTGGCGGTAAGTTCCATTATCCATTCCAAGACATTTGACAATGGTATGATATGCGCTTCTGAGCAATCCGTTATCGTTGCGGATAAGCTCTA
>CAJTMU010000070.1 GCA_910577365.1 uncultured Oscillospiraceae bacterium
AAGCTGCCGACAGTCGTTGCTAAACGGTATAATTTTTGCTTCGCCGACAGTCGTTGCGGATTTTATTTCGCACAATTGCATAAATTACGCGGAAAATTTGTATTTGGCTATTCTTGTTATTAAGGTGAGTCTGTCTAAAGCATCGCAATAAAAGGAGATAATTGTCGGTGAAAACGTAAATTAACAAACCGACCACGCAGGAATTTCCCGCAAGCCGATTTGAAAGCAAAGCCGCAAAGCGGGAGGAGCTTTTAAATCAAGGCTAACGAAGTTCTCCGCGAAGCGGAAAACGCAGTGGTGCGGGAAATTCAAATTTAAATAAGGAGCTTTTTATGAGTGATAAAATATTTCACAGGATACTGACAGCGGTTGTGGTTATAGGTATCCTCAGCGTTGCGGCGCTGATTTGCTATACTGTTTATCTTTATGATAACTGTTCAATAATATCATATATTGCAAATGGGAGATAAAATATGAAGATAGCAAAACAAATAAGCGCTCTGTTGCTTATAGCGGCACTTTTCGCCGCTTTTGATATAACGGTATACAATGTTTTCACAAGGCGGTATATCAACCATACGAGCGAGGGAATGCAGGCTAAATCCGTGGAGCTGGATAAGTATCTGCCTTTTGAAGATGATTCCGAGGTTGTGAAAATAGAAGCCTCTCTTGCTCTTGATGGAGATTTGCCCGTTCTGGACGGCGCGGCGGCTCTGTACCCTGTGTTCTCAGCATTTGTAAACGCGGTGTATCCCGAAAACAGTGTGAGCTTTGACGGGGAAAGCTTCACGCATGAAAGTGCGCTTCAGTTCAGCAATACAAGGGGAGCGTACAAATCCGTAGCTGACGGCACTGTTGATATAATCTTCTGTGCCAAGCCCTCGGCGGAGCAGCTCGCCTACGCCGAGGAAAAGGGCGTGGAACTGGAGCTTATTCCGATAGGCTGCGAAGCGTTCGTGTTCCTTGTAAACAAGAATAATCCCGTTGACGGTCTGACCTCGGAGCAGGTGAGAAAAATCTATTCGGGAGAGATAACCCGCTGGTCGGAAGTCGGCGGCAACAGCTCCCTTATCGACGCTCTTCAGCGCAACGAGGGCAGCGGCAGCCAGACGGGAATGCTCTCTTTTATGGGAGATACGGAAATGAAGCGTAATCCCATGGGATTTATGGGCAGCGCCATAGGCTACTCCTACCGCTATTATGTAGAGGGTATCGTGGAAAACGGCGGCGTGAAAATGCTTTCGCTGGATGGAGTTTATCCCGATAAGGAAAACGTCGCAAACGGCAGCTATCCCATAATAGGAAACCTTTACGCGGTCTATGACAAGTCAAACCCCAATCCGAATATCCCTGTTCTTATCGACTGGATACTTTCCGAGGAAGGGCAGAGGATAGTAGAGGAAAGCGGTTATTCTCCACTTAAAGCATAATTCCGCAGTTCAAAAAAACTTGACCGCTCCTCTAAAAGCACTTGACAACACAATGTGACAGTGATATAATTAAAGAAAAAGACATTTTATGGGGAAAGCCGTACAAGATTAATAAGGAAACGCCGATTATATGTTACGTTTTGCGATGACCGGCGTTTCATATGGAGCGAACGCCGATCTCAGGTCGACGTTCCGAATATTGTTTTGTCCCGTTTTTCATGTGGGGGAGCATTTCTCCAAACGGGGCAATTATTTTTGGCAAAAAATCTCATTAAGCGGGTATCCTAACGTGGATATTATTTGCTGCTTTAATTTGTTTCAATAAAAAGATTGTATGCCGATTTGGGGGAAGCTATGGTATTTTCTGATTTATTTTTTCTGTATATATTTATTCCTGCGGTAATGCTGTGCTATGCGCTGGCTCGCTGCGCGGATTCCGCTTATGTGAAAAGCGCGGGTGGAGGTCATTTTTCCGCGCCCGTAAATACCGCGCCCTATTCAAACGCTGTGCTGATTATATTCTCCCTGATATTCTACGCGTGGGGGGGAGCCTGTTTATATCACGCTTATGGTTATAAGCATAATAATCAACTATATCGTGGGGCTGTGCATAGACAGGGGCAGGAGGAAATCCAAAGCCGCGCTGATAGTTGGCGTTATAATAAATATCGGGCTTATCGGTGTTTTCAAATATGCCAATCTTATAATGGAAACGCTCGGTTTTATGGGACTTCCCGTAAAAAGCCCCGAGATACTTTTGCCTATTGGCATCAGCTTTTACACGTTTCAGGCGCTCTCCTACCTTGTGGACGTTTATCGCGGCGAGGTACGCGCCCAAAAGAGCTTTGCGTCGCTGCTGCTTTACATTTCGATGTTCCCGCAGCTCATTGCGGGACCAATAGTGCGTTACTCCACAATTGCCGCAGAAATAAACGAGCGCCGCATAACCTTTGAGGATATCTCCGAGGGTTCGTTCCGCTTCCTGATAGGACTGGGCAAAAAAGTTATCTTAGCCAACGAGCTTTCTGAGATTTCCTCCAAATTTCTCGACGGGAATCTGAATTCACTCACCACAGGCGGCGCGTGGCTTGGAATAATTGCCTATACGCTGCAAATATACTTTGATTTCTCAGGATATTCGGATATGGCGATAGGTATGGGGCGCTGTCTGGGCTTTCACTTCAACGACAACTTCAAGTATCCCTATATCTCCTGCACCATAACGGAATTCTGGCGCAGATGGCATATCTCTCTGGGCAGCTTTTTCCGCGATTATGTTTATATCCCGCTGGGCGGGAACCGAAAACACCAACCGCTGAACATCATAGTGGTATGGTTTCTCACGGGTTTGTGGCACGGCGCAAGCTGGAATTTCGTGCTGTGGGGCTTATATTTCGGAGTGATAGTGCTGCTGGAAAAATACACGATACTTAAAGCGCGCGATAAGATACCGAGCTTGTTTCTGCACATTTACAGCCTGTTTTTAATTGTTTTCGGCTGGGTGATATTCTATTTTGAAGACTTTTCCCGCCTTGGGCAGTTTATAAAAATCCTGTTCGGCGGCGGAGCGGGAGTGTGGGATATCGTGGTGCAGAATGAGCTTTTCGGCAGCGTATGGCTGCTGTTGGCAGCTGTGATATGCTGCGTGCCTATTGCGCCGTATATACAGAAGCTATACGACAGGGCGGGGCGTGCTCCCGACGGCGCGGGCGCGGCGGCATTCATTACGTTTTCAAAGATAGTGTGTGCGTTTGCGCTGCTTGCGGTAAGCACCCTGCTGCTGATAGGAAATACCACCAACGCGTTTTTATATACGAGGTTTTAAGCCAGCTCAGCCGTGGTATCACGCAGAAAATTTAAGCAGCTAATATTGTACTACATCATATCGGATTTTTTCGGGAGGAAAAATGGTAGGTATATACCTAAGCGGTACGGGTAACACAAAACATTGTATCGAAAGGCTGTTACATCTGATTGATGAAACCGCTGAGGCTGTCCCGATTGAATCAGATAAAGCTGCGGAGCTGTTATCCCGACACGATCTTATTGTTCTGGGATATCTTGTACAATTTTCAAACATTCCTTTTATGGTCAGGGATTTTATAAAAATCAATTCAAAGCTCTGGAAAGGCAAAAGGGTGATTTGCGTTGCCACAATGGCGCTGTTCAGCGGGGACGGCGCAGGCTGCGCGTCGAGGTTATTGAAAAAATACGGCGCAATAATTGTCGGCGGCTTGCATCTTAAAATGCCCGATTCGATATGCGATGTTAAACTGCCGAGAAAAACCGCAGGATAATTAAAGCGGCAGACAGAAAAATTGAAAAATGCGCGGAAAAAATCAGTTGCGGCAAATACCCGAAAGACGGATTGTATTTATATAACAGGGTAGGGGGCTTTATTTGTCAGCGACTGTGGTTTTACAGGAAAACAAAAGGCTATTCCGATAAGTTAAAAATAGGTGGATCCTGCATAGTGTGCGGTCTGTGCGCCGATTTATGCCCTATGAAAAACATTAAATTGAACGGAGGAAAAGCCGTGTCAGGAAGCCGCTGCACAATGTGCTACCGCTGTGTCAGTTCATGCCCGATGCAGGCAATAACATTATTGGGTGATACGGTAATTGAACAATGCCGCTTTGACAAATATGTGAACAGAGAATCCACAATGGACTGATTTTTTTGAATATTTCATCGAGATTAATATCAATGAATAACATAAAGAGTCAAATTGATGAAACATACGGCAAAAAATACTTTTTGCACTTTTTAAATGAGGTCTTTTTGGATTTAAAGTAAAACATTGTTAGTACTATTAAAAAATTCTTTTAAATTGGGAGTATTTATGAAACCTAAAAACGAAAAGAAATATAAATCCCCGAAGCCAACCAAGCGGCAGAGGATAATGAACGCGGCATATCTCGCGTCAATACTTGTGGCGTTTGAGGCGATAGGGCTGTCAATGCTGATTTTTCCGCGCTCAACATACAGTGAAAGCGAGCGCAGAGATCTGGAGAAATTCCCCGAGCTTACCGCGAAAAGCTATTTCGATGGGGAGTTCACTGCGGGAATAAGCAGCTGGTTTAGCGACACCGTGCCGTATCGTGATGATCTCACGGAAATGTCGGTGGCGCTGCGTGAGCTTTCGGGAGTCCGACATGACGGAATACGACTGCATAACGTCAATGTCGGCAATAAACCGAACAATACTCCGTCCGCTCCGTCAACCAACGCTTCCAAGCCGTCAAATACAACCGGCAATCTAACCACCTCTGAAAATATCCCAGTAAATTCCGGCAGCGCCGACAACTCCGAAAGCACCAAGCCTGCCGACACCTCAGCTCCAATTGTTGACGGCAATCATGAGATAGACCCTATTCAACAGCAGATTTACAACGATGACGTTGTTAATATCACCAACAACGGAATAGCGGTAGTGGGAACAAGAGCGCTTATGCTTTACGGCGGAAATCTTTCGGTAAGTGAAAGCTATGCCGGCGTCATCAATAAATTCAAGGAAGCGCTGGGCGCTGACGTGAACGTATACAGCATGATCATACCCACATCATGCGAATTTTACAGTCCCCCCGCTGTTCGTGAGCTTTGCGGCAGCCAGTTGGAAAATATCAACTGCGTTATAGACAATCTCCATGAGGACGTTAAGGCGGTAGATGCTTACACGCCGCTTGCGGAGCATACGAATGAGGAAATATTTCTGCGTACGGACCACCACTGGGCGCACCTTGGCGCGTATTACGTCGCCAAGGAGTTCGCGGCGGCAGCGGGAGTTCCATTTGCGGATATCTCGGAATATGAACAGAAAGTGGTACACGACTATGTGGGAACGATGTATTCCTACTCTGAGGATATAGTGCTTAAAAACAACCCTGAGGAGTTCTATTACTATGTACCTACACATGTGAATTACACGACGGAATACACCAATTATATTTTGAATGAAGACGGCGTGATTGTGGGCGCGGAGCAGCCGTTTGATGCGGATTTCTTCCTGAAATACCCTGACGGCAGCAGCATGGCTTACTGCACCTTTATGGGCGGCGACGCGAAAATAGTGCGCATAAATTCCGACGCGGGAACGGGGCGCAAGCTGATAATATTCAAGGACAGCTTCGGCAACGCCATTCCCTCATGGCTGTTCGGCTCTTTTGACGAAATTCATGTGGTGGATTACCGCTACTTTACTCACAATGCGATAGAATACATCAAGTCAAACGGAATCACCGACGTGCTTTTTGCAAACAACGCTTTTGGAGCGGCGACCGCCTCCACCGTTACAAGATATGAAACCTTTATGACCCAGAACGACTGGGGATTTTAGCTTGACGGCATATAATCAACGCCGGCGGAAAGCACATGCTCTCCGCCGACTGTTCATTTTAAAACCCGTTCACACAGCCGTTTTCACTGCTGGTGTCAGCCGCTTATTTCCCATTCTTCCACCGCCTTGAACACCTGTTTTGTCCTCTGTTCCGCAAGTTCGGGCGAAACGTCGGGGGAATAGGCGGAGGGCGCGTTGGGAAGCCCCGCGAGCATTGCGCATTCGTATTCCGAAAGCTCTGTGGGCATTTTGTCGCAGTATCCCGCTGCGGCATCGGCTATACCGTAATATCCGCTGCCAAAGTATATCGTATTGACATACAGCTCGAATATCTCGTCCTTGTTGTATTTCTTTTCAAGCGAGAATGCGGCATATATCTCGGCAAATTTCCGCTCGGGTCTTTTTTCCTGCGTGAAAAACAGATTTTTGGCGAGCTGCTGCGTGATGGTGCTTCCGCCCTGCTCAAACGACAGCGTGCGTATATCGTGCCACAGCGCTCTGCATATAGACATGATATTTATACCGCAGTGGGTGTCGAATTTCCTGTCCTCAACCGCTTTTACGGCTTTTATGTAGTAGTCGGGAAGCTAGTCTATCGGTACAAAATCCTCACGCTGGCGAATAAGCTCCACTGTCGTTTCTATCGGATTTTCTTCCATTGCGCTGTTGTAAAGCACAACCCCTTTTACAGCGAAAAATCCCAGAATGATAACAGCCGCCAGTGCCAGTCCCAGCCCAATTCTCAGTATCCATTTTCCCGCGTTTTTAGCAATTCTCAGAAATCGCCGACTAAAGCGTGGCGCAATGCAATCAACCCCATGGGCTACCGCGTTTGAGCGCGGCGATTGTGTTTTAATCGGCGTTTTTTCAATCGCTTTCATAGTGTTCGCCTCCCAGTTTATCCAACAGTTTATCCGTTATCCCCAATACACCCCACAAAACCGCAAAGCATATAACCGCAGGAATTGCGAAAATGCCAATCAGTATTAGACTTAGCGCGTGAGCGGTCTTGTAGGGCAGTTTGTCCTTTCTTTTCATTTTCAGTTCACCTTACCGCTTACGATACTGTAATAGCTCCTTGATGTAATTGTATACATAACAACGTAAAGAATTGCGAATGCAATATAACAGCATATCGTAACTATCGCAAAGAATCCAACATCGGTCATTGCAAACAGCCTCAGCAGCTTGGAGATTATCGAAAATGCGAACGCTGTGTGTATCCCAGCCGCAATGAGCGGTACAAAGAACACCGTAAGCACCTGCGAGTTGATGGATTTTCGTATTTCCTGCTTGGTCATGCCCACATTGCGAAGTATTTCAAAGCGCTTGTTGTCCTCAAATCCCTCGCTGACCTGTTTATAGTACATTATAAGCACCGCGGCAAGTATGAACACGCTTCCCAGAAGTATTCCGAGGAAAAACAGTCCGCCGTACAGCGCGTAAAATTCCTCGCGGTCAGATTCAATGCAGCTTCCAGAAACTGCGGTGTCATAATATCCGCTCTCCTCCGAAAAGGGTCCGTTTTCATCCCAAATTCCGTGTCTTATATCATCATATATCTTTAGCTTTTTATCATCGGGACAATCCAAATCAAAGCCGAAATAATATGTTACACGCGACGGATAGTCGTACACATCGAGCTGAAATTCATAGATATCTTCCATAACGCCCGTATCCTTTACTAACAGGTAAACGGAGGGCATTACGTCCGCCACGTCGTTCCCGATAAGCTCAAATCTCTCAAGCCGCTTTGTTATGCTAAATGTGCCGAATTCGTCCAGCTTAAGCGTGTCGTGATTGTAAGGCTGCAGCTTGCAGTAGAGCGCTGCCTCACCATCGGAAAGCTCTAATTCTTCTCCCATAATACGGGAGTATTCCTCCGCGGGTATAATATAGATGCTTCTCACATCGTCGATAAGGTTAGCGCTGTATCGCGGAGATAGTAATATCTCATCGCCTACAAATTTTCCCGTGATATTAAGATATGGATAATACAGCTCGTTCTGGGGCTGCTCTCCGTGCTCACTCAGCTTTTTGTGAACATAATCTATAAATGGCGGCACAGCCTCCGTTTCGACCGAGTGCGGTGACAGCATGATGTCGCGCGGATAGCGCTGATTCAGCATTCTTTCCTCCCCCGCGTAAAGGCATATTGTGGAGGATAACGTTACCAGCACCATTGTGGATAATATGCAGATGGATGCCAGACCCGCGCCGTTGCGCTTCATACGGTATGTCATCTGAGATACCGAAACAAAGTGATTTGTTTTATAGTAGTAATTCTTGTTTTTTTGCAGCAGTTTACAATACGCTACTGAGCCTGCTATAAATAAAAGATATGTTCCCGCAATTACCATCAGAACAGCTATAAAAAACGTGAAAACAGCCGTAATGGGTTCTTTTATGGCAATAGCCATATAGTATGCTGTGCCAAGCAGGACAAGTCCGAGAAGCGCGGGTATCACCCTCGCTTTAGGCGGGCGCTCACCTGTGCTTTCACTGTGAAGAAGCTCGATGGGTCTTGACTTGAAAACCTGTCGCAGGGAGTTTAGAAGTATCAGGAAGAAAATAATCCCATAAAATATCAGCGCAAGCGTCATAACGAACGGGTTTGCCTCAAAGCCGACCGCCGCCTGCTCTCCCAGCATTTTTGCCGCTCCCAGCATGGCAAGCTTGGAAAACAGTATTCCCGCGCCTATGCCCGCCGTCAAAGATATCGCGAAAATTATCAGCGTTTCCCATATCATTATGCGCGCTATATTCAGTTTTCCCATGCCGAGGATATTGTAAAGCCCCAGTTCCTTTTTACGGCGCTTGATAAGAAAAGAGTTTGTGTAAAACAGGAATATTGCCGAAAAAACTACCATAACTCCCACGCCAAAGCCAAGCATATCCATCATCAGATTACCGCCGCGTACATTATTCAGGAAATCTCCGAACGACAGGAAGCCTATGATGTAGAACATCATTATCATTCCCGAACAGGTGAGTATATAGGGGATATAAGTGCGCCCGTTCTTGCGTATACCGCTTGCGGCAAGCCTTAAATAAAGCCCTGTCATGACAGCTCACCTCCGCGAAAAGAGCTTTGCGCCTTATCGGAAGCAATAAGCGTCAGCGTGTCTGTGATTTTTCTGTACATATCGTCGTCAGAGCAAAGTCCCCTGTAAAGTTGGTGGAACACCATGCCGTCCTTTATAAACAGCACGCGTCCCGCGTGGCTCGCCGCTTTTGCGGAGTGGGTGACCATAATTATGGTCTGCCCGTTCCGGTTTATCTGCGCGAAAAGCTCCAGCAGCTCGTCTGAGCTTTTGGAATCAAGCGCTCCCGTAGGCTCGTCGGCAAGCAGCAGCTTGGGATTTGTTATTATGGCACGCGCGGCTGCTACCCGCTGTTTTTGTCCACCCGACAATTCATACGGAAATTTAGGCAGCAGTGAGGTCAGACCAAGCTGCCGCGCCACCTCGTTCAGGCGTGTGTTCATTTCGGAATGCTTTTTTCCTGCCAGCACCAGCGGCAGCAGGATATTGTCTTTTGCCGAAAAGGTATCCAGCAGATTAAATTCCTGGAACACAAAGCCCAGATTGTCGCGGCGAAACAGGGACATCGCGGATTCTTTTACCTTGGACAGCTCCTGACTGTCCAGTATTACGCTGCCGCCTGTGGGGCGGTCTAAAGCCGCAAGCATATTCAACAGCGTGGTCTTTCCCGAGCCGCTCTCGCCCATTATCGCGATATACTCTCCCGCTTCCGCGCTGAACGTTACGTTTTTAAGCGCTTCGACATTATGCCCGCCGAAACGGGTGATGTACGTTTTTTTTAGATTTGACACTTCCAATATAGGCATAATTTTAAGCTCCTTATGAATGTAATGAGGTCGGAGGCGGGAAAATCAATGCTGTAATGTCGTTTTGAACTTAAGAATTTACAAGCTTAAATATTTACACATTTACGCGTTCACACTGATATTTATGGGAGGTTTGCTATTGTGCGCTCCGCTTCCTTCCTCATGCTTATATTATAGCAGAAAATGAAGATATTCGCCATTCATTTGCCTTACATTTATCTTACAATATTGTAACATTTTCTTAAGAGCTGCGGGGGAAACGAGACGCGACGCACGTTATCATGCGTCGCGGCAAAATATCGGATACCTGTCACACCACTATTACATTCTTACCGCTGGTCTTACCCTTATAAAGTCTCTTGTCAACCATAGAAATAAGGGAGTCAATACTCTCACGCGCCGAATGCCCGCTTTGCAGGTTCTCGTCGCTGTCCGCAAAGCCGAAGGTCATTGTAACATGTACGCTTGAGCTTTCATGTGAGATATCCAGTGCGTTAATCTGCGCCTTTACAAGACTTATTCTGTCAAAGCATTCATCTCTGGATCCGCGCATTATAATAAGGAACTCCTCGCCGCCCCAGCGGCAGGCGATATCCTTTTCGCCCATATTTTTCATTACAATATCCGCAACGGTTTTAAGCACTATATCCCCGCAGTCATGTCCATAGGTGTCGTTTATCTTTTTAAAATCATCTATATCGCCCATTATCACGCAGAAAAGGTCGCTTCCGTTCTCCAGCTCGTCAAAAAACTTCCTAAGACTGTGGCGGTTGTATAGCCCCGTAAGAGCGTCATGTGTAGCGGTAAATGCAAGACGATCGTTGGTTTCGCTCAGCTTTCGGAAAAGAGTATGTATCTCCATTACAAACAGCATGGAAAAAGAGAATATAAGACCCGTATTGAAAAAGATATTGACCGAGCGCATAATTTCGGTTGACCGCTGCGGAATATCCCTGTTCATGAATATCTCCAAAACCGAACCGCACCTGTTTACAAAAAATATGCTGCAAAACATTGTAACAGCGGTAGTTATCGCCATCACTACAATAGTGACCCCGAATTTTTCACGGCATGATAAAAACAGAGTGTATGCCGCCACAGGCAGAGCCATCATTGAATACATGAAAAAGCCCTCGTCGTAGCCCAGAAAAACTGTACAGGACACCGCATGTACGGTAATTTCCGTATATAAGGCGATTATCCACCCGTAGCAGTGCTTATCGAAATTTGCTCTTTTGCTGCAAAACGCTCCCACAACATAAATAATTACGCTGACTATATTGATCAAAGCCAGCAGATATACTTCAGAGTAGAAAAACAGCAGAAGAAAGCTTATATGCATTATTCCGCCAAAGCTGAACATTACATGGTATTTCAGCGAGCTTTTTATATTTATATTAAGCAGATTCATAATTTCCTCCCAAGGCTTCTATAATAAATTGTTAATGCACAGTTTTTCAGCAATATTCTATTGTATATGCTTTTCCAAACGCTGTAAAGACAGTTAATGCGCAGAGCTTGTCTTACGCCTGGGATTTTTCGTTTTAAAAAGTACTTATTTTTACCTGCGGCAATTACAGCAATTTATGCTTGTTGGAAACGACCCAAATGCTTAAACAAGTAGAAATTGTAGTTTTCAGCAATGGACCTTGGTTATATAACTGTTATTACCACTTATACTTGTTTCTCACTTTTAGAGCATATGTGAATAAAAACATGAAACATGGGACATTCCCATATCACTTCATTCTTCTGGCAACAATTTTATTTGATGCGTGCAAATGTTTAGGAAAATTCGGATGTTCATCTTCGAACACATATGATTTAAACTGTAAGACATCCCAATCGGTATACAATTCTTTGATTTCCTCATCTTTCGCCAAACCAATTGCAAATGGTGCTATATCCTCTGATGCTGGTACGGCATCTGTAAATATTTGAATTATATGAATACCACCTATATTGGTATATTCTTTTGCATTGTTAATAAAACTTTTCCAATCATTTTTATCTACAAAATGCAGTGTTCCAAAACAAAGAATCATATCATAATGCTGTTTAAATTGATATGTAGTCAAATTTGCCACAAATGCGTTTACTTGTGTGTTAGATAGTTCACATTTGTGTTTTAACTTTGCAATCCCATATTCAGACAAGTCAAAGGCATCAACATTATATCCTTTCTGAGCCAAGTATATAGCATTTTGACCTTCTCCACACCCTACATCTAATACATTTGATTGAGTGTTGATTAAATGTTCAAATTCAGTAATGGTTATATTTGGCTGACTGGAAAATGCAATAGTATCATCTTCCTGATATGCTTTTTCCCAAAATGGAACTAAATTTTTATTCATATGACACCTCTCCTTTTCTATTGTCTCTCAATTATTCCTTTACATAAAGTATAATTAGTTATGGCTTTTAAAGGTTCAAAGGCTTATCTGAAACTCCCGTTTATCAGCTTCTTAAACATTACATTATAGCATTCATATATGAATTTTTCTATCATAATCCTGTTCTGATAACAGCAAAGCCAACAACCATCATCAAGGAGCAAAATGAACGGGTTTTGCCAGCTGTTGATAAGTAAGTCTGCCCCTGTTTATATCGCTAATAAGAGAGCGAAAGTCATGAGTTCTTTTGCCCTCGAATAGCATGGTATGTCTGTATCTCTTTATATTATTATAGGAAATACGGGCACAATTCAGTCACCAAAGCAGAAAAATGATTGTTGCTTTGGGCGTCCTAATTAGTGAAAAAGTCAGTGTTTACAAAGGATTTGCCCATTAATGCTTATTAATACCACAAAATCAAATACTATTTTTTATTAATTAATTTAGTGGAACGAGAA
>CAJTMU010000071.1 GCA_910577365.1 uncultured Oscillospiraceae bacterium
AAAGGAAAAAACCAAGCCGTCGACTTATAGCAAATACCGCCGCGACTGTGAGAAATTTATACTTCCGGCATTGGGGGATTTAAGGCTCACAGACATCTTGAAGGATGATATTGAGCGATTTGTTCAAAGCCTTTCGGGAGTCGCTCCGAGCAGCGTTAACGCTATGATCTCGGAAATAAATCTGGTTTTTACATATGCTAAATCCTGCGGACTCAAAAACAGTCTCGACCTCGGTTCTTTTAAAATTTCACAAACCAAGGAAACAATAATAACGATATCAGAAAGCGAATATTCCACATTCAAAAAACACCTTTCCAGCAACATTGATCTGACAAAAGCGGGAATACTGCTCCTCGCCGAAACAGGCATAAAAGCGGGAGAATTGTGCGCCTTGAAAAGGCGCGATATTGATTTTGAAAGAAAATCGCTGCACGTTGAAAACACCGTGCAGCGCGTTCAAACCGAGAACGGCAAAACCGAGGTTATTATAACACGTCTGAACGGCAGAAATTCTGTGCGCAATATCACGCTTTCAGAGGAACTGCTTGAATTACTTATCCCTATTTATGGAAGCCTTGACTTTGACAGCTTCATTTTAACGGGAACTGCAAATAACACTGAGGTACGCGCGCTAAGTTACCGCTTGAAAAATTGTCTGGCTCAATGCGGATTGGATCAAAATATTTCATTTAATATTCTGCGCGACAGTTATCTTGTACGCCGCATAAATGCCGGTGATAGCTTATCTGTAACTGCCTCATTAATGGGCTACTCCTCTCCCGAACAAGTGAAAGAGAGATTTGATTCCTGCCAAAACACAAAAAAGGAATCTTTGTGTGGGTAATTGTAAATATATCTGGTTCTATCAAAATTGCAGCTGGTTGAACGCTGGGGAGCACCATTTTTGTGTTTCCTTATGATATTGTGATGGCGTCCTCGGCTTGTATAAAAACCCCATATCGAAATAAAAAATGGGGTTTAAAAAATAAGCAATGGAGAGAAGTTGGCAGAAAAAGAAACAATAATGCCACTTATGGATGTTGGCATATTCTTTTAAATTTAAGGGAGCGAACTTAAGGCTGACTCAAATGGGATTTTGTTTTAAGCAACAAAGATATTGTGAACCTCATCAAGCTTTTTTAGCGTCTGCAAATACACGCTCGATTGTTTCTTGCGACGTTTGCATAGCTTGCTCAAAGGCGGCATGCGCCAATGCTGTCCCATATACAAGAAATACAGCGGCAATTCCTTTTCACCGCTTATTATGGGGTAATTGCAAAAAAGCGCTTTTAATCTTCATATTGTTATATAATCATAATATTGTTTCTTGACTATTCTGTCAAATGAGATTATAATGAAAAACAAAATTAGAAAGACTAGTCACATATTAATATTTCAAGTATTGTAGTTGCGAAAAAATATCGTCTGACACTGCCCGTGATTTCAGACCTTAAATAAAAAATATTAAATTTAAGAAAGGAAAGAATTAAAATATGTTTAAAAAAATAATTGCCGGTATTGCTTTGACATCGATCATGATGATAATGTCAGCCTGCAACAATGTGTCGAGTATGACGGCGCAGGAGATCGCAAAAGAAATGGGAGTGGGTATCAACCTGGGCAACACCATGGAGAGCACTTCCGCTTCAAATTACAGTTTTTGGGTTCCTATTGTGGGGAGCAACAGACCCTCGGATTATGAAACTTGCTGGGGTGCGGTAGAGACCACACAGGAAATAATAGACGGTATGAAAGCCGAGGGCTTTGACACTGTGCGGATACCAGTTTACTGGGGTAATATGATGGCCGACGACGGTACATATACCTTAAATCCCGAATACGCTGCCAGAGTAAAGGAAATAGTGGACTACTGCCAGAAAGCTGGACTATATACCGTAATTAACATTCACCACTTTGACGAGTTCATTATTCGCCGCCACACCACTGAGGAATGTAAGGAAATTTTCACAATTATCTGGAGCCAGATAGCCGAGTATTTCGAGGAATATCCTTACACATTGATGTTTGAGGGTTATAACGAGTATTTAGGAGGAGGCAAGCTTAATGAGAAACGCGAGGTAGAGGACCGCCCCAAGGACGAAGCTTATGAGCTGACAAATACTCTTAATCAGGCGTTTGTGGATGCAGTAAGATCCACTGGAGGAAAAAATTCCGATAGAGTATTAATAATTTCGGGCTACTGGACAAATATTGACCTTACAACCGCCCCCGAATTTATTGTTCCCACCGATTCAGCAGAAAACAGACTGATGGTTTCGGTGCACTATGTGGATAACTCTTTCTTTTGGGCAAAAAGAGTAGGAAGCGACGAGTGGCTTCAGTATATTGATGACCAAATTGAGTTGCTTAATAATGCCTTTACTTCAAAAAATATACCTGTATTTATGGGCGAAACCTCTTCAAAGTACCCTGATGAAAACATTGACAGCAGTATCACCGATAGGACTTCATCTAAATATGTGGAAATAGTACTGAACAAGCTGCTGGAAAATGATATTGTACCTGTTCTTTGGGACGTAAACGATCATTTCTATTCACGTACCATGTACAGAATAAAAGCGGACGATGACCGACAGATGATCGCCGATATAACCGCAAAGCTTCACGATTAGAACTTGTAAAATTATTTCCTGAACAAAGTAACCTGTTACTTTGTTCAGGAAATTTTATAATCTGTCTTACAATATTTGCCTAAAAGACGTGGGCAATATATTGTGAAGACAGACTCAAAAGGGTCAAAAAAAATAAAGTTTTGCTAAAACAACATTGTATAACATAAAAGGCGCTCTGTAAAGCATGAGAGCGCCCTTTATGTTATGCCATATCTTATAATCAAATCTTGCTTGCAATAAACATAGCGTCACCGAAGCTGAAAAAGCGATACCTCTCCTCAATGGCAGCACGGTAAGCATTCAGCGTTTTCTCTCTGCCAAGAAAGGCACTGACAAGCATTATAAGGGTGCTTTCGGGCAGATGAAAATTTGTGATAAGCCCATCTATACATTTAAATTCATATCCAGGGTAGATAAAAATTCCCGTATCGTCGGAACGTGAGAAAATCTCACCTTGCTGCGCCGCACTTTCGAGAGTGCGGCAGCTTGTCGTGCCAACCGCTATCACACGCCCGCCGCGTTCCTTGCATGCCTTTATTTTCTCCGCGGTTTTGGTGGGAATTGAATAATGTTCTATATGCATTTTGTGGTCGAGAATATTATCTTCTTTAACGGGACGGAACGTACCCAATCCCACATGAAGCGTTACATAAGCAGTGTCTACGCCTTTTTTTTCAAGCTCCCCGAAAAGCCGCTCTGTAAAGTGAAGCCCCGCCGTGGGGGCCGCCGCCGAACCCGTTTCGCGGCAATAAACGGTATTGTATCGGTCGTTATCCTCAAGCTTCGCAGTGATGTAAGGCGGCAGCGGCATCTGCCCTATTCTGTCAAGAATATCAAAAAAGTCTCCCTCAAACGAAAACCTTACCAGTCTGTTTCCGTCGTTCACCGTTTCCAGTATCTCCGCCGACAATCCCTCATGGAAGTCCACTATTACCCCAGGCTTGAGCCGCCGTCCCGGTCTTACCAGCGTTTCCCAGTCAGTAATACTCTGCCGCTTAAGCAGGAGAAACTCAACGGGTACGCCCGTTTCCCGCTTTGTACCATATATCCGCGCGGGAAATACCTTGCTGTCGTTCATTACAAGCAAATCACCCTTTCGCAGATAATCGCATATATTATAAAAGCGGTCGTGAGTTATACCGCCGCTCTCACGGTCGACCACCATCAGCCGCGAGCTGTCCCGCGGTTCAACTGGGGTCTGCGCGATAAGCTCCTCAGGCAGATCATAAAAAAAATCGCTTTTTAGCATTTTACATCTCCGTTCGTTTTGTCCGCGCCGCTCAAAGCGCCGCTCTATTATTGTATCACAACATGCCATAAATTTCAAGAGGTATAAACAATTTAACCAAAACACAAGCTGCTTTTATATGATATTTCTAAATAATAAAAAAAATAAATATGCTAATGTGATTGACAAAACGGGCATAATATGATAAAATATAAATAATCCGAATTTATCGGAAAATAAACGGATAGAGGTGCGGGCAGGAAAAGTATCGCTCCGTAAAACGGCTCTCGGAGAGCCGGAGCGGGAAAGGCCGACCGCCGAAGAGTATGCGTTCCGGGGCGCATATATCTGGTTGTACGTTGAACAGGCGTATTACTGTCATCGACTTTGTTAAGTGATGGAGAGCTATCGCAGATATCGGAAGGTATTTTGCGTTTCCGCATATAACAGGACCGATGACTTCTCATCGGTTTTTTTCGTATTATAATGGGTACAAACCCAAAAAGAAAGGCAGATAAATTATGAAAGAACAGTATAATGTTGGTATTATCGGCGCGACAGGAATGGTGGGACAGCGCTTCGCCGTGCTGCTGGAAAATCACCCTTGGTTCAAGGTGACTGCTTTAGCGGCTTCTCCGCGTTCCGCGGGAAAAACCTATAAGGAGGCTGTCGGCGACAGGTGGTATATGACAAGCCCCATGCCCGCAAGCATGGAAAACATCATCGTAAACGATGCTTCGGCAGACGTTGAGGAAATAGCCGCAAAGGTAGACTTCGTATTCTGCGCGGTGGATATGAAGAAAGATGAGATAAAGGCATTGGAGGAGGCTTATGCAAAAGCCGAATGCCCTGTTATGTCCAACAACTCCGCCAACCGCTTTACCCCCGATGTTCCCATGATAATCCCCGAAGTAAACGCGGACCATGCGGCTATCATAGAGGCGCAGAGAAAGCGTTTAGGGACTAAGCGCGGCTTTATTTCGGTAAAATCAAACTGCTCCATTCAGAGCTATGTTCCTGCCCTTTCCCCGCTGAGAAAGTTCGGTATCACAGAGGTGCTCGCCTGCACCTATCAGGCAATCTCCGGCGCAGGAAAAACATTTGAGACATGGCCCGAGATGGTGGATAACCTTATTCCCTATATCGGCGGGGAGGAAGAAAAATCCGAGCAGGAGCCTCTTAAGGTATGGGGTCATATTGAGGGCGGCGAGATAGTAAAGACCGAATCCCCGAAGATAACCACGCAGTGTCTGCGCGTTCCCGTTTCGGATGGTCATTTTGCGGCGGTATTCGTTCGCTTTGAAAACAAGCCCACAATTGAAGAAATAAAGAAGATATGGGCGGAATATTCCGCCGAGCCGCAGGCTCTCGGGCTGCCATCCGCTCCCAAGCAGTTCCTGCACTACTTTGAAGAGGACAATATGCCCCAGACAAAGCTGCACAGAAATCTTGAAAACGGCATGGCGGTATCTATCGGACGTCTGCGTCCCGACACGCAGTACGACTACAAGTTCGTGTGTCTTTCCCACAATACTTTGAGAGGCGCAGCGGGCGGCGGTGTCGAGATGGCGGAGCTGCTTGCAGCAAAGGGTTACTTTGATTAACCTGCTGTTTTGCATTTGACGGCATTGCTGTTACTTTCGTCAATAAAATCCGACATCAGCCTTAAAAGGCACTTATACCCATTTTACTGACGGCTATTTGACCAAAAGGAGTTTTTATGGCTAATAAAAAAACTATCTTCACCGGCGTTGGAACGGCTATCGCCACACCAATGAACGAGGATGGAAGCATAAATTACGAAGAGTTCGGCAGGCTGGTGGATTACCAGATAGACAACAGTGCTGACGCGATAATTGTGTGCGGAACGACCGGCGAATCCTCCACCATGACCGATGAGGAGCATATCGAAGTTATACGCAGCTGCGTAAAGCGCGTTGACGGCAGGATACCCGTTATTGCGGGAACCGGCAGCAACGATACCGCTTACGCCATCGAGCTTTCCAAAGAAGCCGAAGCGATGGGTGCGGACGCTCTGCTGCTGGTTACACCATACTATAACAAAACCTCTCAGCGCGGTCTGGTAAAACATTTTACAGCCATCGCGGACAGTGTTAATATTCCAATAGTGCTGTATAACGTTCCCTCAAGAACCGGAATTACCATATCCCCCGCCGCATACATGGAGTTGGCAAAACACCCGAACATAGTTGCGACCAAGGAAGCAAGCGGCAATATGGACACCGTAATGCAGGTGTCTGCATATACCGATCTGGACATATATTCGGGCAACGACGACGAGGTGCTGGCTTGTCTGGCGCTCGGAGGAAAGGGCGTTATATCGGTTTCCGCCAACATTTGCCCCAAGGAGAAGCACGACGAGGTGATGAGCTTCCTCGGCGGCAGTCCAGCAGAGGCTCTGGAAATTCAGAAAAAGCTGCTGGAGCTTGACAAGGCTATGTTTATGGACGTAAATCCCATTCCCGTGAAGGAAGCTCTTAACATCATGGGCTTTAATGCGGGCGAATGCAGATTGCCGCTGTGCCCGATGGAACAGGCGCAGAAAGACAGGCTTCACGGTATTATGGAACAGATGGGACTTGTCGGAAAAATCAGTTAAAAACATGTCCGCATAGCCGCTCAGCGCTTGCCTTTCGGGTTATGCGGACAGCTTATAAATCGGAAAGGACGTTAAAATGATTAGGATTGCTGTAACGGGTGCCTGCGGAAAAATGGGGCGCGTTATCGCCGGTCTGTGCGGAGAACGCGCAGACTGCGAAATAGTAGCGGGGATAGACAAGGTTGGCATTAAATATAACAGCTTTCCCGTTTACTCCTCAATATTTGATTTGACGGTAAAACCCGACGTAATAATAGACTTTTCACACCCCTCCGCGCTGGATGACTTACTGAGCTACTGCAAGATGAACAATGTTCCCGCAGTAATAGCGACAACGGGTTATACCGACGAGCAGCGGGCGAGCATTACCGCGGCTTCGGCGCAGATACCGATTTTCTTCACGTTCAATATGTCACTTGGAATAAACCTGCTTGTGGAGCTTGCGAGAAAGGCTGCTCAGATACTTGGCGGACAATTTGACATTGAGATACTCGAAAAGCACCACAATCTTAAACAGGACGCGCCGTCGGGAACGGCTATCATGATTGCAGAGGCGATAAATGAGGAGCTTGGCGGGTCGAAACACTATGTCTATGACCGCCATAGCGTAAGAAAGCCACGCGGCAAGGATGAGATAGGAATGCACGCCGTCCGCGGCGGAACTATCGTCGGTGAGCATGACATAATTTTCGCGGGACACGACGAGGTTATCACACTTTCCCACTCGGCGCAGAGCAAGGAGGTTTTCGCCGCCGGCTCTGTAAACGCTGCGGTATTTTTGGCGGGAAAGCCCGCAGGAATGTATACGATGTCTGATTTGATTAAGGAGAATTGATTATGAGTATTTCTGTTACCGAAAGCGTATCTGCGGTATCCTTCAACAATGTGCCGCTGTACAAGACCATTATGGAGGACACTCTCACCGCCGTGGCGAACGCGGGAATAAATATCGATATGATCTCCATGACCGCTCCCACCTCGGAGATATTCAGCTTCGGATTTACTGTGGACGACGAAGAAATGCCCAAGCTGCTTGGAGTTATGAAAGAGCTTAAGGAGAAGTGTGGCATAGTTCCGATGATAAACAGCGGTAACCGCAAAATTGTTATCAAATCGGACGAAATGGAAACGCAGGCGGGCTTTGCCGCAAAAGTTTTTGAAATGCTTAACCGTATCAACGCAATGATACTGCTTATCACAACAGGAGTTGACGAGATTTCCGTACTGATAAGAGAAAGCGACGGAGAAGCGGCAGAAACTGAATTTAGGAGAATGTTTAAATAATGAATTTATTGTATAGTTTTTTTGCGGCAAGTGCTGAGACCTCAGTTAGCGCTACACATGAAGCAACGCTTAATGACGCGGTCCAGGAGCTGGTCGATAAGCCGGAGCAGGCTTTTTCAGCTATCGGTGAATTTTTTGTAAACCTTGGGCGCTCCATTCTTTCCGCGATACCAACTATTCTTTTTGCGGTGCTAATTTTAGTGCTTGGTCTGCTTGTTACAAAGCTTTGTCTGTGGCTCATTTCCAAGGGCATGAGCAAAACCAAGCTGGAGGTAACGATAAAAAAATTTGTATCGCAGGTTGCGAAAATCATTCTTTATGTGTTGCTTACAACCATCGTTTTGTCAATCCTCGGTATTCCATCCACCTCGATAATTACCGTTATAGGAACAGCGGGAGTCGCGATTGGTCTTGCACTTCAGGATTCTCTTTCCAATGTTGCGGGCGGATTTATGCTGATGATAACAAAGCCCTTTAAAATCGGCGATTACATTATTGTGAACGGAACCGAGGGCACGGTATCGCAGATCTCAATAATTCATACACGGCTTGATTCTGCGTCAAATCAAGCGATATTCATTCCAAACGGTCAGGCAGTAAACGCGGTCGTTGTCAACAATTCGAATAATGAAACCCGCCGCGTTGATCTTACATACTCTATCTCCTACGCAAGCGACTTCAGAAAAGCACGGGAAATAATTCTTGAAATCTTGGAGAATAACGGGATGATTTTGGACGATCCCACGCCGCTGGTGCGCATGATGCAGCAAGGAGAAAGCGCTGTAGTAATCGCCGCACGACCGTGGTGCAGAACTTCAGACTATTGGGACGTAGTATTTGATACAAACGAACAGGTTTTTGACGCTTTCCGTGAAAACGGAATTGAAATTCCGTTTAATCAGTTGGAGGTACATATTACTGATAAAAACTGATATATTTTATTAAAATAAGCAGCAGGCTTGGATAATTTCGAGCCTGCTGCTTATATAAAAAGTTAATGCAACGCAATATTGGCACAGGAAATTTAAATAATTTGGCTTAGATTAACACTTTATATACAAGCTTAAGGCTCGGAATTATCCGAGCCTTAAAATTTTTACTGCGCGTTCTCCGTTTTCTTTTTTCTCTTGGGTATAAACAGCAATGCACAGGTAAGGGATAGAATAATGATAGACTCCGAAATAGCGCCCTCTATTCCGAAAACGCCGCCTGTCCATAAATCCATATTCTCCGCCAGTTGGAAACGGAACACCGAGGGACCAGTCATAATTCCGCTTACGGGAAGTCCGAATATGTTCCCCTGAACAAGATTCCATATAGAATGCGCCGCGCAGCAAGGAATAATACTATCAAACCTTATTGCCATTACTGACATAAAAATTCCGAAAAGTGTCAGGTTCACAAGAACCACAGGATTAAATCCGTCGTTAAATATATGCATTACCGAGAAAAATAAAGAATTTATCAGCACCGCCGCCCAAAGCGGCAGTCTGCTTGCCATAGTGCCCATAAGAAAACCCCGGCATACGATTTCCTCCTCCGCGCCTTGGAGTATCCAGCCGATGCAGATCACAACAAAAACTCCATAATTATTTAAATCTGTCCCGATATAGCTTACCGCACCTGCCGCGTAACAAATCAGCACACAAAGCACAAATTCCGCAGCGCCTATCCCCAGACCAATTGCGTAATCTCTTATGCAATTTCGCTTCACCAAACCCATACTTGCAATGCTCCTGCGCTCTATAAAGCGGCAGTAGATTATTGATATTGCCGCCGGGAAAACCGTAATTAAAAGCTGTATGGCTATCTGCGTGCTATCATCAGGCATCTGTCCCATCAAACCGAATATGAAAAAGGCAGCAAACAGCGGAACCACCATTACTATCTGCGAAATGTAGAATACCGCAACGAAAATGAGCAGCTGCAATATTGTGTGCGGCTTAAATTTTGCCTCCCTTGCAGCGTCTGTAAAATGCCCTCCTTCAAAAATATTCTGCATAACAACCTCCCCTTTTTAATGTTATTATATTGTATATAAAGTATAATCTCGCAAACTGAATTTGTCAATAGGTAACTATTAAAAAATTAAATTTTTTTATTATAACCAATTTAAACCGCCAGCATATAATAATATAAAAGCGTTAAGATAAACGCGGAGAGGGTGTTGAAATGCTGATAGATATAAATTATAACCGCTATGCTGCGGTAAGGTATGCTCTCAAGTGGGCATACTCCAGAAATCCCTGCTTTTATGATTTTCAGGATATAGGCGGCGACTGCACCAATTTTGTATCACAGAGCCTCTATGCTGGCTGCGGCGAAATGAATTTTTCACAGGAAAACGGCTGGTATTTTATCAGCGCTGATGATCGCGCACCTGCTTGGACCGGCGTGGAATTTTTAAGACAGTTTCTCCTTACAAACAGAGGAGCGGGGGTATACGGAACGCTGACTGAGCTTAGCGGACTTGCCGCCGGAGATATAATTCAGCTGGCAAATCCGAGTGGAAGATACTATCACAGCCTTTTCGTAAGCTATGTGGCGCTTCCTGCCATTCCCGAGAACATCTATGTATGCGCTCATTCCATAGACGCGCGCAACAAGCGCCTGTCAAACTATCGTTACGCAGAGGCACAAGGAATACATATTCTGGGTGCAAGAAAGGACACGGATTCCGAAAGGCGGCTGGTATGTCCCGAAATGACAAGCGGTCAAGCTCCGCAAAACCCAATAGGCTTTTTTAGATAAACTGTTCAGAATATCAGCCCATATCTCGAAAGGAGGTATGCTTCCTCACGGAAGCATGGTAATTATGCTAATTTATACGGTAAAAAGCGGCGATACTTTGAATAATATCGCACGGCGATTTGGACTTTCCCCAAACAGACTGATTGCTGATAATCAGCTGTCAAATCCGTCGACGCTGGTCGTGGGGCAAAATCTTCTTATAATGTCGGACTCAATACGCTACATACTTGAGGAAGGACAGACGTTATATTCACTCTCACAGGAATACGGTGTGCCGATTGAAGCGCTTATCGAAGCCAATCCCGACATCAATCCCATTCGTCTTCAGGCGGGTGAAACGGTAATAATACCGATTAATTCAGACCGTACCCGACGCCCCGCAATCGTGAACGGATATGCCTACCCGAACATAAACGCAAATTCTCTCAACTGTGCCCTTCCGTTCCTTACGACGCTAAGCCCGTTCAGCTACTCGCTAACGCCGAGCGGCGAGCTTATCGCCATTAACGACAATGACCTTATATATCGTGCGTTCCGCTCCGCTGTAATGCCGATAATGGTCGTTACAAATATTTTTGACGGAAGTTTTGACACCGAGGCGCTGTCTGAGATTCTGGCAAACGAGGAGTCTACGGCACGTCTTATAGATTCAATACTGTTCGAGCTTGATCTGAAAGGGTATTACGGCGTAAACATGGATATGGAATATATATCCCCCAATGACCGCGATACTTACAACAGTTTCCTTAGGCGGCTTGCGGACCGGCTTCACAACAGAGGATATGTGCTTATGACAGCAGTAGCCCCGAAAACATCGGCAGACCAGCAGGGCATACTTTATGAAGCACATGATTACCGAGCTCAGGGAGAAATCGCAGATTATATTATTATTATGACTTATGAATGGGGATACACATATGAACGTTTTTGATTATGATATTTTTGCACAACATGTAAAAAAACGCCTGCCATTGTCCCAATATTGTGGGGCATATTTTGAAAGATGCCCCCAAAAATAATATTTTGATTCCGAAACATTGATTAAATAACACGCTCTGCTCTACTACAGTTTATCCACTCGGTTGATGCTGCCATTGCAATGCGGCAGGCAGAGGTTTGGTCAAGTGAATTCAGCATAACAAAATCGTGAATAGTCCCTTGAATGCGCAAAGCCGTAACATCTACTCCCGCACAGCGAAGTCTTTCTCCGAATGCCTCTCCCTCACTGCGCAGAACATCTGCCTGTCCGTTTATTATCATAGTCGGCGGAAAGCGGCTTAAACACTTCAAACTCGCCGTAAAAGGAGAAACTGTTATTTGACCTCTCATTTTCGGACAAGGCGCATATTGCTGCCAGAACCATATCATTCCCTCGCGGTACAGATAATAATTCACAGCGAACTTTCTATAACTTGGAGTGTCAAAACAGGCGTTCGTCACGGGATAAAACAAAAGAAGCTTTTGAATATGGGGACCGTTGCGCAAATTCGACATAATTACCATTGATACCGCCATATTTCCTCCAGCACTGTCGCCGGAAACTATAAGAAAATCAGGACACATATCAGGGTAACGTTTTTCAATAATCTCATGCAAATGTGAAAGCACATAATAGCATTGCTCGATGGAAACGGGATATTTAGCTTCGGGCGCTCGTGTATACTCGGGAAACACAACAACGGAGTTTGTTCTTGCGGCAAGTTCCCTTACCAATTTTTCATGGGTATGAAAGCTCCCGAAAACCCAGCCGCCCCCATGAATATACAATATCAAATTTTGAATACGGGTGCATTTTGGCACAACAAAATACACGGGTATAGTACCCCATTTACCACAGTCAA
>CAJTMU010000072.1 GCA_910577365.1 uncultured Oscillospiraceae bacterium
CCACGTTGTCGCGGCGACACACATAATCTATCCAACAATCTAGAACGATTTTATCATAAATCGTTCTGATATGATGCTCAACATAAATGTGAAGGTTTTTAAGGGAGTTTCTTATCTCCGTTACCCTGTCAAAATCCAGCTCGCCGCTTTTAAGCGCCTCATTGCATACCTCAGTAGCATTTTCGACAAAATATGTCAAATCATACTCGCAGAAAGTCGTGAGCGTCTGGGGATAGCGCAGCAGGAAAATCTCGTTAGACGTTTTTCCAATAAGCCTTAAAACTCTTTCCATCCCAACGGTTCCTTTCACCCGCTATTCCGCTGTTGCGGTTTCGGCGGTATTATCCTTTGCTTCGGGAGATTCAGCGCTTCCCGGGTCAATCCCCGTAAACACGGGGGTGCTTTCATTTTCGTTATCCTCAGTGGCTTTCTTCACTATGATCGGATTCTGCCTTATGCTTCCCTCAACGTCCAGTACCTCGGTCTGTACCCCATCAATAACGGATCTTGTCCAGAAAATAGGATCGTCGGACTTTCCGCCGTAGCTTGCGGTGTGTACATGCATACTCCCAAATACATTTTTGCACAGACCAAAAGGTATTTCAATGTCCTGCTCAGTCTCCTCAATATAATACGCAGCAGTGCGGCGCTCCCCGGGACGGTCAACATAACGAACTATGCGGTATTCACCAGAAGGCGAAAGCTTCTCATAATCCGCGTCGCGCAAAGCCAGATCCAGACCCGTAACGGTCATTTTTCCCATAAAGAGATTTATCGCAATATAGGCGACAACTCCAATAACATACATCAGCAAGTAAAACGTGCCCAAAACCGTTTTTAGGGTTTCGTTTGCCGCATTAATAAAGAACATGGCAATGACCACCACAAGCGGGGGCAGTATAATATACCAGTTTCCAAAGCCGAAAATGACTATTGCAAATATTATAGGCGGCAGGATCATGCAGTTTATCATTGTAATTACCTGCTTGCGGCTTAAAATCATCAGACCGAGAGCCGCAATGTTTACAAAAAGATACAATACAAAAAGGGAGGTTGCATTTTCAAACTCAAAATAGTATCCGAATGTAAGCCATGCAATCCACACCATAAGTCCTGTGTAGCCCCAGCAGGCAGCAGCTACTCCGCGCCTGAACCATACGTTTTTTAAAAATGCGACCAATTTGTCCATGAAGCATATCCCTTTCTGTAAGATAAAATATTAGTAATACTTTTTCTTTTTATAAATCAGATAACCTACTACAATACCCGCAACCACTACGGCAGCGGCAACAATAATGACAATAAACACCATTGCCGTGGATTTTTCCGTCTGCTCGCTCACATTAAGATCGATATCTGCGTAATTGATTGAGGTGGAAGCCGCGGAAGCGGTCTGTATAGAAGTTGACACCGTGGAGGAAGTGTCAGAAATATCCGAAGTTGTATCGGGCGCAGGAGTACTACTCACCGCAGGGGTGCTTGTCTGCGGAGTTTCTGTGTCTGAGCTTTCCGGAGCGAATGACTCAACGGTAGGCTCTGCTGCCGCATCTCCATCGGATATCCTAAAATTTTTAAGTGTGACCTTAACGGAACCCTGCGGCTGCACTCCCCAGTTTGAGCGGGTCTGAAACAGCAGTCTTAGCGGCTCGTTCTTTTGAAAATAATGATAAAAATGTTCTCCCGTTTCGGTTATGGTCACCCAATCATTGTATTTCAGCTTAGTGAATTTAGAAGGATTTATCCAAGTCCACTTGCTGTCAAAGCCGATTATATAGCCTATTACGTCCGCGCCTTCGGTATCCAGCCGCACATCTACCGACACCGTAACGTTCGGGTCGTTCCAGAATTCAGCGTCGATATACTCGTTGAACAGCACGCATCTCACCGACATACCCGGGTCTACTTCCGCATCACCCAGCTCCTTTTCGATGGATATCTCCGTACCGTCAATATCATAGGTGTCCGCCTCTATTTCATCAACAAGCGTAGCATCATCAAAAGCATACACGAATTCCTCCGCAGATACGCCCGATGTTACTGCTGATGCGGTAAGCGCCGCGGCAGCAAGCGAAACAAACCTAAAAAACATTTTTTTCAATTCAAACCCCTCCGCTCTGTATCGGTCTGCCTCACCGATAAAAAAATCTTCACACATAATTATTGTATAACATATTTTTAAAAAATTCAATACCTTTTATAAATTTTATACAGTTTCCTTATGTAATAACTGTAAATAATAAGCCTTTTAAACACATTCGCATTTGATATATAAGCTTATTCATTCTTTCAATTATAATTTAATAATCTTTTAATTATTCAAACAAACGGAAATCCGAACGCTTGTCCGGATTTCCAAATAATTTCTCCGAAAATTAGTAGTCCCTGTTGTCACCGTTATTAAATAAATTCAACAAACGATCCACGTCTGTTGAGTTATCGAAACTTCCGCTTTGAGAGTATGTATCGGCTGCGGGAGCAGGCTCGGAAACATTTTGCGGCTCAACAGGCTTCTCAATGGTCTCATATTGTACGGAACTTCCCTCTATGAAATCCGTGGCAAATACAATTACCGATATCTCATCATCCTCAAGAGATTCATCAAATACAAGACCCGCCTTATACTGGGCCTCCTCGTTAAATTTCTGCGTGATCTCCGTAGCAACGTTGTCGAACTCGTCCAGCGAAAAGGATTTGGGAACGCTGATATTGATAAGCCCTCTTCTCGCACCCATAATGGAGGTTTCAAGCAGCGGGCTGTTGAGCACCACGTCCACCGCGTCCGCGACACGGTTGTCACCTTTACCCTGACCAATAGCCATATGTGCGATACCGGACTGTCTTAATGCCATGCATACGTCCGCAAAGTCCACATTGACATAGCCCTCAACGCTAAGCAGGGTAATTACACCCAGCACTGCCTTGCACAGAACATCGTCCACCGCCTTGAAAGCGTCGTTTAAGGTCAGTTTGCTGTTTGACATCTGCTTTACCTTTTCATTGGGTATGACAATAAGAGCGTCGACATACTGCTTCATCTCCGCGATGCCCTTAAGAGCCTGATTCATTTTAGTAGCCCCTTCAAAGGCAAATGGTTTTGTAACAACGCCGACAGTTAGTATGCCTTTTTCCTTTGCAACGGAAGCGACAATGGGAGCTGCACCCGTACCCGTACCGCCGCCCATGCCTGCGGCAACAAATATCATGGAAACACCTTCCATGACAGCCTCAATCTCCTCGCGGCTCTCCTCCGCGGACTGCTTTCCTATCGCGGGATTATTTCCCGCGCCGCGGCCCTTGGTGGTTTTTCTGCCGAGCTGGATACGTTTCATCTTGCTGCCGTCTTTATTTCTCAGTGCACATACATCTGTATTGGCAACGACGTACTCCACGTCTTTCACATCGCTGTCCACCATATGCGCAACGGCATTTCCGCCGCCGCCGCCGACGCCGAACACCATAATTTTGGTATCACTGATGAAATCTTCCATCTCAAACCCATCATCGTTCTTTTCAACCGCGAAAGCCATTTTTTATCCTCCTAAAAATTTCAAAATCCATATATCAAATCGACTTATCGTTATCTTTAACAAACATCTCTTATCATTATAACAGAAACGAAATAAAATTTCAACCGTTTTTTTAAAAAAACTATCTCATTTCACGCAGCGATAGGATTTATGGCGGAAAATGGCAGCAAGGCATGTCTGACAAATATCATCAGTTTCTATTCAGTATTCGACGCTTCCACCGAAGCAGTTTCAGATGAAGGCTCGTCCGTTGCCTCCGCGGTTTCGGAGGGAGGAGCTATCGGCTGCGGATTTTCTCCTATATTATTGTTGCGTACTGCCACCACCTCGGGATTTGTGAGCAGTATGGTGACCTCCTCAGTGGGTGAAATTTCCTCTTTGATAATTGCCGCGCCAACGGTAAGCTTGGATTCGATATCTGTTATATTGCCAATCTCAAGCGTTATTCTGTTGTCGTAAAGTATTTTGATGTCAAATCTGTCGGTCAGGTCTATTTCCGTTATTTTCGTCAACCCTGCCTTTTCGGCAGCGGTCATTATTTCTGCTGGGGCGTTGTTTTTTACGTCTATAACGGATTTCAACCGCACGCCAACCTCAATGCTCTCCGCCTCAAAGCCCCTTACCGTTACCAATCCGTCCGCGGCGCTGTGCTCCAATATCTTCCCGTTGCGTGAAACCGCCGCGGTAACGCCGTCCTGATAAACGCAGAACCACTTTTCCGCCTCGGTAACGGTTATAATTATCCTTGTCGGGTATTTTTTGGTAACCTTTGCCATATCAATATAAGCAAGAGAGGAAATTATATTTTCCTCTGCTTTGGCGGCATCAATATGCAGCAGGTTTTCCCCTGTCTTTATTCCCGACGCGGCGACTATTTCCTCCGCGGTATATCGCTCAAATCCCTCAGACTCAATAGATGAGCAGTTGAATAACAGTGTATTCGCAAGTACCACAAACACAACGATTATCACAACACCCGCCATCAGGTAGTACAAAATGTAGTTTCCGACTCGACGCCGCCTTTTCGGCAGGTTGAAGTTTCTAACGTTCATCGCCTTTTTTACAGCACGCGACGAATGCGGATTTACGGGTACCGCTGGTTTTTTAGCGTTTTGCAGTTTATCAGATTTGGGAGTCTTTGGTTTTTTTTGCGGCTTACGGGCATGGGCGTTTTCAGTTCTATAATTGGATTTTGACGGCGGAGATTTGGGCACGGAATTTGCCGATTTCGGCAAACGGGAATCCCCCGCGGGACGCGGCTTCGCCGTTCCCTCGGGAACACTGGGGATTTCCCCACGGTATGCCGACTGCGTTTTTTTCTTTCCACGCGGCTTGCTGTTACCTTTTTTCGCCCTTTTCTCAGCCATTTTTTCACTTCCTTTATTTTGGAAACACAGTTATACCCTGCGTATATCCGCTCCCACCGACCGCAAAGCGGATTCTATGCTCTCATAACCTCTGTCGATATAACACAGACCGCTTATTTCACTCGTACCCTCCGCAGCAAGCGCTGCGGTTACAAGAGCTGCTCCGCCGCGAAGCTCCGCAGCGCACAGCTTTGCTCCGGAGAGGGATTTAACGCCCTCCACTATCGCAACTCTGCCCTCAACCTTAATCTGCGCCCCCAAGCGCATTAGCTCCGCAGCGTGACGGAATCGGTTTTCAAAAATAGTTTCCACAAACACCGAAGTTCCCTCTGCCGTGGCGCAAAGTGCAGTAAAAAGTGACTGTATGTCTGTGGGGAAGCCCGGATAGGGCATGGTTCTTATTGTGGGAGGCGCAGACAGCTGTTTTTTGCAGCTTATAAACAGCTTCCCACCGCCATAAGCGTAGGTGCGGCAGCCCATAGCCTCCAGCACCTGTATGAAAGCGGTCATATGTGACGGCTCACAGTGCGTGAGAATAAGCTCGCCGCGCGTAATCGCTGCAGCGCAGAGGTAAGTTCCCGCAACTATCCTGTCGGGGATAACGCTGTGCTCCGAAGGCTCAAGGCGCTCTGTTCCCTCAATGACTATGACTCCGTCGCCTGCGCCGCTTATCTTCGCTCCGCATTTTGTGAGATATTCCGCCAGATCGCATATTTCCGGTTCTCTTGCCGCGTTATGTATTTCGGTAACTCCGTTTGCGGTTGCCGCCGCAAGCAGTATATTTTCAGTTGCTCCAACCGAGGGGAATGAAAGCGTTATCCTCGCACCCTTCAGTCCGCTCGGCGCGGAGCAGCTAAGATATCCGTGCTCCTCCGTAATTACCGCGCCCATCTGCCGCAGCGCCGAAACGTGCAGATCAATGGGTCTTGCGCCAAGCTCGCAGCCACCGGGGAACGACAGTCGGCACCTCCCCGTCCGCCCAAGCACAGCGCCCAGAAATACAATGCTTGATCTCATTTCCCTCATGAGATTTTCGGGTATCTCACTGCCGCTGACGTTTGTCGCGTCTACGCACACCGTGCTTCCGGAGCGCGAGCATCTGCACCCCAAGCAGGTCAGTATCCTGCATGCTGCGTCCACATCTGTAAGCCGCGGGCAGTTGTGCAAAATGCTTTCCCCATGAGCCAGCACCGCGGCGGACAGCAGCGGCAGCGCGCTGTTTTTCGCCCCATGTACCTCAAGCTCACCCTCTATCCTCTTTCCGCCGTTTACCACCAGCACCTGTCGGTTATCCATACACTCATCTCCTTGAACATAATCTATGCATTATAGTATGTCAAAGAGCGATGTTGTGTGCATTTCGGCGGCAATTAACCGTAGACGGGAATTTGACAGTCAGATCACCTTGTCTTCCCCAAGAAGTTCGATTATTTCCTTAAGAATTACATCCGCCGCGTTGTTTCTGGCGGATTTTTCGGCGTTCTCTTCCATAAGCTCCAGCCGCTGCCTGTCAGTGTACAGCTTTGAAACTTCATCAACCAGCCTTGCCCTTGTAAGGTCCTTGTCCTCTATCAATATTGCCGCGTGAGCGTTGCTCAGAGTAAGCGCATTGTAATACTGGTGATTTTCCGTGGCATTGGGATAAGGCACAAGTATTGCGGGGCGCCCTATTGCTGTAAGCTCTGTTACGGTCATAGCGCCCGCGCGGGATATTATCAAGTCCGCCGCGCACATACAGGTATACATATTATCAATATAATCCTTAAATATATGCCGCGTTTTGTCCTCGGCAGCGCCGCTGCTCTCCAGAGCGCCGTAAAAAAGCTCTTTTCCCTTTCCGCCGTAGGAATGGATGTGGTTTATTCCGCCCTTTTTTCCCTCCCACGCTATAAGCTCCGCTACTGCCTCGGTTATCCTGTTAGCGCCCAGACTGCCGCCGAACGACAGCACTGTAAACCCTTCGGGAAGCCCTAAGCGCTTACGCGCGGATTCACGCTCCTCAATGGGAATATTGCTTCTGAGCGGATTGCCTGTGACCACACATCTCTCATCAGTGTTAAGATGCTTTTTCGCGTCCTCGGTAGCCAGCAGCACCTTATCAGCCTTTTTAGCAAGCATTTTCGTCGCCATTCCCGGGTAGGAATTACTTTCGTGAGTGACCGTCTTTATGCCCATAGCCGCGGCTTGTCCAAGAACCGTTCCCGTAACATAGCCTCCGGTGCCGATAGCAACGTCAGGCTTAAACTCCCTCAGTATTTTCCGCACCTTCATTTTCGCTGAGATAAGATAGCAATACGCTGCCTTGAAATTTCTGCCGATATTTCTTACCGAAACTTTGCGCTGAAATCCCGCCATTTCCACCGCGGTGAAATTATAACCCGCCTTTGTCACAAGACGTGCTTCCATGCCGCCGGGTGTGCCTATAAACAGTATCTCCGTTTCGGGGAAAACACTTTTCATCTTATCCGCTATGGCAAGAGCGGGATTTATATGCCCCGCGGTTCCTCCCGCGGCAAAAACAGCTTTCATAAAAAGCCTCCTGTTTTTTTATTAGTTTTTTTCGCCGTAAACCGTGTAAGGTTCGATTTGAACTGTGATGCTTTAAAGTTGTTTTTATAGGGTGCAAATTATAAAGAATTTTAAAATTCCCGCACTCACGCTCCGCTCTGCTTCGTTACACTGCGCGCGACTGCGGGAACCGGTCATAATTCTCTCAGCAAATTATGACTCTTTTTAAAATTCTGATGCATGGGTGTAATGATGCCATATGCTATTTCAGCCGTGCCCTCTTGCTTACCGAAAGCAACAGCCCAACCTCGGCGAGCTGCACCATCAGCGCCGTGCCGCCGTAACTGAAAAACGGCAGTGATATACCGGTATTTGGAATGCAGCACACGTTTACCCCTATATTCAGCATAGCCTGCAGACCAACCTGAAGCGAAATACCCGTTGCCAGCAGCATTCCGAATTTATCCTCCGCCGCGCGGGCAATTGAAAAGCCTCTGAATACGAATATTGCAAACAGTACTATAACCGCCACTCCTCCGACAAAGCCAAGCTCCTCGCATATTACCGCATACACAAAGTCGTTCTGAGCCTCGGGAAGATAATAATGCTTCTGTACGGAGTTTCCGAAGCCCACGCCCCAGAACCCGCCTGAACCAACCGCCAATATTGCCTGATAGGACTGATAGGTCTTATCTCCGGTATCCGCGGTAGGATCGAATGTATAGGCTATTCTGTCCGAAAAATACGTAAAATCACTTGTCGCGAAAAATAGTACGCCTATTATCAGCACAAAAACGCCAACAACAAGAGCGGGTTTTATATTAATACCACCAACAAACAGCATAGCCGCCCAAAGTGCCGCCATAATAAGCAGTCCCGACAAATGTGGCTGGAGGTACATAAGCACGCCGATTATAGCCATCAGAACCAGCGGTCTCCTTATTCCGTACTTGAACAGCCGTATCCTGTCGGTATTCTTGTGTATGTACCACGCCATAAAGATTATCAGACCAACCTTAAGCAGATCCGAGGGCTGAAAAGAGCCGAGAAGCGGTATTGCAAGCCAGCGCCGCGGTCCGCCCTCGATATTGCTTACTCCGAAAGGAATAACAAGCGCTGTTAGTACCAGTGTCCCGACAAGTATCACCTGAGAGAAGTTAAAGCTTCGACCGCCGGGGAGTTTAAATTCCTTGCGCAGAAAGCGGTAATCGAATACGCTGAGCACAAACATCATCACAAGACCTATTCCCGCAGCTATCATCTGCTTGGAGATATATGCAAAAGAGTCGCTGTCGTTCTTGCGGTAGCTCCACGCGTGTCCCGCCGAGAACATCATCGTCATTCCAAACACCAGCAGCACCAGTGTGACCACAAGCATAGGAACGTCTACGCGGCTGGAAAAATCCAGCACCGCTATGGCATTGGGATTATTCTTTTTTGCCTTCCCTTTTCGGGAGCTTTGCGCTTTGACCCGACCATTGTCGGGGCTTGGCGGATTCGCTTTTTTTCTTGCAGTAGTTTCCATATTTCCTCCCGAACCAGTTTTCCGTTACCTAAACATTATTTTTGAAAGCAGCACCACGGCTATCCCCAGAACCAGAGCGAGAGCCGAAAACACCACGTCGATCTTTACCTCGCTCCAGCCGCTCAATTCAAAATGATGGTGTATGGGAGTCATTTTGAAAAGCCGCTTGCCCTCCTTGGTGTGATGCATTTTTTTGGTTATTTTAAAGACGGTCACCTGAATGACCACAGACAGCGCCTCAAGAATATAAACCAGCGCCGCGATAAGCATCAGCACCTCGCAGCCGCAGCCCACGCCCACCGCGCAGACCACTCCCCCGAGGAACATTGAGCCGGTATCACCCATAAAGACCTTTGCGGGCGGAAAGTTCCACATCAGAAATCCGATGCACGCTCCCGCTGTGCACAAAGTCAGCAGAGTTTCCCCAAACATTCCCAGCATGCCCGATATCACCGCGAACGCCGCCATATAAACCACTGTGACCGATGAGCAAAGCCCGTCTATTCCGTCGGTGAGATTGACAGCGTTTACAAGGTAAAGTATGATTACACCCATTATTGGGTAGTAAAGCAGTCCCATATCAAGCTGCCAGCCCCAAGGGAACGTCACAACCGTCCTCGCACAGCCACTGACATAAAGCGTTGCAAAATAAGCGGAGATTATCAGTACCTGAATGACGATTTTCTGCATTACCGTCAGACCCTCGTTATGGTGCTTCTTTACCTTTATGAAATCATCCAGAAAGCCCATAAAGCCGAACAGCACCGCCATAACCAGCCCCGCCGCGGAGCGTATCAGCTCAGGTCTGTCCGTGCCGTTCATATCCGCGCCGCCGAAAGCCCCGAGCAGTATCATGCCGCAGAGAAAGCTGACAAACACCGCTATTATAAACATTATCCCTCCCATAGTGGGAGTCCCCTGCTTCTTTTCCTTGTGCCATTTTGGTCCGATATCGAGTATAGTCTGCCCGTATTTCAGCTTGTGCAGAAACGGTATGAACCATATCCCCGCAAGCCATGTCAGCGCAAACGCCAAGCAAGCCATAAAAACATTAGTAAAGGTCATCATTGAAGAGCTTATCTCCTTTGGATTTTTTCAGCAATTTCTTCCATTCTCATTCCGCGGCTGCCCTTAAACAGCACTGCGTCACCCTCCGCAAGGAAATCATTAATCCGCGCCGTAAGCGTGTCCTTATCCTCGCTGTGGAAAACCTCCACGCCGCTGCCTGTAAGCGCGTCACGGCAGGCTGCCATTTCCGCGCCGTACAAAAAGCATACGTCCGCGTTAAGGCGAATATAGTCCGCTATCATCGCGTGAAGCTGTTTTGACATGTCGCCAAGCTCCAGCATATCGCCCAGCACGGCTATCTTCCGCTTTGCTCTCATGCTGCTGAGCACCGAAAGCGCCGATCTCATTGAAGTGGGGCTTGCGTTATAGCAGTCCAGAATGACCGTTATATCTTCGCGGCGCTCTATCTTCTGCCGCATTCCGCTCGCCTCGTAATTCAGAAACGCGGGTATTATCTCCTCCGCCGAAAGCCCCAGCTCTCTGCCGACGCAGAACGCTGCCAGAGCGTTCATCACATGATGTTCGCCGACAATGTTGAGAGAAGCAGCAAAAAGCTTTCCCTCCGCAATAAGCTCGAAGCGCTCTCCGTCGGAAGTGTGCATTATATTCTCTGCTCTCACGTCACAGTCCGCTCCGAAGCCGTAACGGATAATTTTCCTGCCGAGTTTATCGGCGCTTACCGTTCCCAGATAATCGTCGTCGCCGTTTACTATAAGCGGAGCGCTCTCCGAAGCGCCGTCGAGTATCTCCAGCTTTGCTTTCAAAATATTTTCACGTGTTTTGAGATTCTCAATATGGCAGTAGCCTATATTGGTTATAACAGCTATATCGGGGTGAGCCGCGCGAGACAGCACGGAGATCTCCCCCAAATCGGACATTCCCATCTCAATTACCGCCGCTCCGTAGCTCCCGTCAAGGCGGAACAGCGTCCGCGGCAAACCTATGTCATTATTAAAATTCCCTTCTGTTTTAAGGGTATTGTATTTAGCTGAGAGCACTGCGTACACCATATCTTTGGTGGATGTTTTTCCCACGCTTCCGGTTATCCCGCACAGCTTAACGGGAAATCTGTCGCGGTAGTGCCGCGCGAGCGCAAGCTGCGCCGCCCTCGAATCCTCCACGCGTATGATCGGAATATCCGCCGAAACCTCGCCGTCGCAGAGAGCCGCCGCAGCTCCCTTTTCCTTCGCCGCCGCCACGAAATCGTTGCCGTTGAAGCTCTCGCCGCGTATCGCTATAAAAAGGTTGCCGCGCGATATGGTACGCGTATCGGTCGATACCCCGCTCACTTCGATATCGCCGCCGCGGAGCGTTCCGCCCGTTACCTCGGCTATTTCACCTGTCGTAAACATATTATCTACCTACCTATGTTCGTTTGCTTACCTGCCCTTATGCCTGTCAGCCCACTCGCTGACTATCTCTTTCTCGTCAAAATGCAGGTATTCGTCACCAATCGCCTGATAATCCTCGTGACCCTTTCCGCATAGCGCCACGATATCGCCGCTTTGCGCCATATCAAGCGCCGCCAGAACGGCTTCTCTCCTGTCGGTAATGCCGATATACGGCACTCCCGCGGATATCCCCTCGGCAACATCGTCCACGGTTTTCTGAGGGTCCTCATGACGCGGGCTGTCCGTCGTCACTATCAGATAATCGGAATATTTTGCCGCAGCCGCGCCCATCGCAGGACGTTTTCCCGCGTCGCGCTCACCCGCAGCCCCGAAAAGAGTTATAAGCCGCCCCTTAGCAAGCGGCTTGAGGGTGGAAAGAAGCTTTTCCAATCCATCTTCGGTGTGGGCGTAGTCGCGTATCACGGTGAAATCTCCG
>CAJTMU010000073.1 GCA_910577365.1 uncultured Oscillospiraceae bacterium
GCGGCTTTCAGCGCCTTTGATACACATTTGCGGAAAGTTGAACTATGTTTTCTGCATATTCAATAGCTTTATTTTGCGTGATATAAAACTGATCAGTTTGTTTCCTCGCTGTCAAGATCGGCATAGGCTTCCATCAGCTTCTGAAGCGCTTCGTCATTAGCGTCACCGCCGTTTTCCCGCAGCATGTCAAAAACCAGTTTGAATACCTTTGCCAGTTTTTCAAGGTCCTTTTCAGCAAGCGCCGTTACAAGTTCCTCGTCCGTAAGCTTTTTGGTGAACAGCTCTCCGAACTCAATAAAGCTTTTGTTATGATCCTCAAAAAACTGCTCAGCCGTAATTTTTTTTACAGCGTTTTTTATCTTTTCTGTCATTAATATGACCTCCGATCGTTGTCTGTCGGGGAAGCTTCATTCCCCTTCCGCTATTGTAAATCATACACAACTGTAATTGTCTGCAAATCTTTTTTGGCTTGACAGGAACCCCCAAAAAAGATATAATGGGATAAGGAAAATCAGCCTTTTGCGATTAGAAATTAGATTTTATATTTTGATATCCTATAAAAGAATTATTTTAGATTTTTAGCACCGGAGAATTGTTGACACACTATAAATTTCGTATCAAATTAAAAACCCGATTTTAAAACTTTTTTCAAAATATTGTAACCTTTTCTTATAAATTTTGTCTTAATCTAATAAGGGGGAGAATCTTATGCAGGACAGCAGCATTATCGAGCTTTTTAACCGTCGTTCGGAGCAGGCGCTCTCCGAAATGCAGAAAAAATACGGCAAGCTATGCAGTCAAATTGCTTATAACATTCTTAACAACAAAGAAGATGCCGAGGAGGCGGTAAATATGGCATATGAGAAGGTATGGGAGGCGATCCCGCCCGCACAGCCTAAATCTCTGTGCGGTTATCTGTGCGCCACGGTGCGCAATACGGCTTTAAACAGCTCAGACAAGATACGCAGACACCCCTGTGAAAGCTTTTATGACGAGCTGGGGGAGATTATTCCCGACAGCAGGACCGTTGAAACTGAGTTCGACAGCAATCAGATCGGTTTATACATAAACACATTTTTGGGAAAAATTAAGAAAAAGAGCAGACAAATTTTTGTGGCACGATACTACTACAACATGTCGGTAAGCGATATAGCCAGAGCGTTGGGAACAAGCGAGTCCGCTGTTAAAACTCAGCTTTCCCGCACCCGTGCCAAACTTAGGACCTATCTTGAGGAAAGGGGTGTTGAGGTATGAGTTATCAGAGCAAGAAGCTGTGGGACGAAGTTCTTGATAAAATTGACCATAAATACGCGAACGAGGCGGCAGAGCTGTTTGGCAGGGAACTCAGCGTCTCGGAGGAGGACAACGAATACGGCGTGCTTGTGCCCATAGAGGCAAAAAAGCTTCCGCTGATACAGAGCAAAAGGCGATTTATCGGCAGCATAGCAGGATTTGTGGCTGCCGCGGCAGTGCTGGCGCTTTCGGTTGGCGCGGCGGTAAGGTATGTGAAAAAAGACAGCATCATTCAGTCCGGTCCTAAAGACAGCTCCGTGTCGGATGAAAATCCTATCACCATAAATGAAAATTTATTTGCAGATATTATGATTCCCGTTGATCCCGCGCTTTACTCGGAGGACTACTCCATATATGAGGAATATTTCTGCGGAAGATGGAAGCAATCCGCCGGAATGATGGAGTATTATAATTCCCGCAATAAGGCTTACAATATAGGCTACGCCCCCTCGGATAGCTGTCTTTTCTCTAATAAAACATATTGGTTGAACGAGAGTATAGGGTTTTATGAGGACGGGCAAGGTGCTTATATGGCGGATTTCAGCTATCGGGAAGACGGCGGGGTATCGAACGCGGAAATTGTTTATTCTCCCGTGGGGGATTCCGATACGCTTTATTTATATACTGTCAGCTATGCAGGGGACAGAGAACCGATACAAAATCCTGACAAGATATTTATTCGTGACGGAGAATATGCTGAGGAAAATCTTGGCGCACTTAATTATCTCGGAGTTCGCAAGCTCTGCGGTGAGATGGGTATCGATCTGGAGCTGCTATACAAATCTATGCGGTATGACAATGACGGGCTGCGCCTTGTGCATCAGGATGGGGCGTCAATATTGGCAAGTGATGGCGTTATTTTAAACTATCTCGGCGAAGACAGGCTGGAATTTGCTGTAAAGTGTGCTGTCGTCGGCAATGAGACTACGTTTTACAATGTTTCCGTTACAAAGGAAAACGGCGAATGGGGCGGACCCGTTCTCGCGGACTATACCGAAGCGCCAGTTTTATTAGACAGGATTCCCGAAAATACCGAAGTGATAGACCGCGATATTTTGGAGGAATATTTCCTCGGAGAGTGGCGCAGGGACGGTCTGCTGAACGACAAGGACAGCAGTAGCACTTCCGATAATATGTCGTCGTTTGATAATATTGCGGTAATGTATTCCGACTTCGAGCGTGAGAGTGAAATTCCCGGATTTGTTTCGGTATTCCGCGGAGATGAGGGCGCTTTTGCATATACCGTCGACGGCGCGGTCTGCTTTGTTCCCGAGAACGACAGGCAGCTGATGTATCTCTTTGCCGACGGTGACCCGCTCAGTTTTACAGTTTACCGTCTCAGCCGCTGCGCGACCGCGGAAAACCGCGACATTTACGGCATTCTTACGGTACTTGGCAGGGAAAAGCTGTTTGACACGCTTGGCAGCGAATTTGCGGATACGTATTATAACTGGATGGAATCTAACTCCAGCACTAATGTAAACGGAGATATCTGGGGACTGGATTTTGACAATGAACCCGAGTTTCTCTGCGTGGAGGAGCTTAGCTCAGACAGTGTGTCGCTTGTGCATAAATATTTTGAAAAGGCGGGTGAGCGAAAAGCCTCTCTGGTAAGCGTTTTTGAGAAAACTGACGATTCGTGGGAGTACGTTGAGACATATTATGATGTCGGCTTTGACTATACCGTGTTTGAAAACGACGGTGACAACATCGAACAGAGCAATGCGCTCACGATATATGAGGACATATTTTTCGGCGAGTGGCAGTGCGCGAACGCGGGAGCATTCGACGGCAATATAGTTATGAGCTATTCTGAGGAGGTATTCGGAACGAGGCTGCCGTATAAGGGACATGACGGATATTATATGAGCCGTCTCAACGGCGGAGCGTTTGAGATGTTCTTTATCCCTCTTGCCGATATAAATTCCATGTATTATTACAGCGAGGGAACATTCCTGTTTGACGACAGCGGCAATATCACCACTTTGAAACGCGATTATTCCCAAAAGTTTGTCAAAACATCGAAGCAGCTTGACAAGGAGCTGCGCGATATGATGCCGCTGAGTCGGACCTTCGGACGATATAAGCTGTTTAATTTTGCTGACGGAAATTTCGAGGAACTGTTTGATGATATAGTGTTTTCTGAGGATATCGTACTTGATAAAAACGGCGTCTCATGGAAGTCGGGAATTTATCAGGGATATCTTGGCAGCGGAAATTTCAATCCGGTGCTCATAAGTCTTGCGGAAGACCGCATTATAATCAGCCAGACGTTTTATCAACCACAGCCAGAAGGCGTTACGAATTATGATCATGATTCGACGTTTGAGAACGGAAAGCTGAAAAACTTTATAATCTCATTTACAAAGCAGGACGGCGTATGGACGGGTGAGATATCCGACGCGGGCGAAGCGGTCGAAGCCGTCATCGGCTTTGATATGGACATGAGTATTTTCCCTAACTTCTTCGGTGTATGGGGCGACGGTGAGGTCAGCTATACGCTGGACTACTACCGCGATTTCTGTGAGGCTGAAACAAGCTGGATATCGGGCTTTGCGGAGACCGATTCCATGTGGCTTATGAAGGTGCACCGCGTAGACAGGGGGCACAGCGACGTTATACCTATAAAATCCGGCGACGCGGTATATGTAATAGAAAAAACCGACCCCGACACGGTTAAAGTCTACACGTACGCGGACGCGCTGCCCGAGGGTGAGCCGCTCAGAACATTTACCAGAACGGAGAAGCTCGACACGGCGTTTCCAAACAGGGGTTACATATCTATTTATGGACTGTATGCTCTGATGGACATTATAGGTGACAGCGGCTTTGAATCGGTGATAAGGGAGTACTGCTTTACGGGCTCGGTGACCGCGCCCGACGGTAGGAGTCTTAGCGCCGACCCGAGCGAGATATCCAAATCCGAATATGTTATTCTGGAAAAAAACAGCGGAAAGGTCAAGCTCGCCACCACATTCTATGACAACAAAGCTTACGACTATGTTGTTACCTTTATAAACGAATACGGCGTGAACGGCGGCAACAACTGGCATATGAGCGCCTATGAGCCTGCGATATACGGGCTGGCGGACGCGGAAAAGATACCGCTTGACAACGGCAGCTACTACGCATTCAACGACGAGCACGACGGCACGCACCTGTATTTCTTTGACAGCTCAGACAGCATAATCTACGAGCTGGACGAAAACGCGGACGGCGCGGTGTACGCGCTTAACGGAAACGATCTGTTCGTTCTGAAGCCCGTCGACGAGGAGTGCGTACTCACAAGGTATCTCGGCGGAAAATACGGCGGAGGCTGCGTGCCCGCGACATTTATGGAATATCCCGAAATAAGTGAGCTTGGGGTGATGATACCCGAATCTCTTGAATTTAAGGGAGATTATCTGCTTGCGGGCTTCAAAAGCGGAGAAACGCGGTATTACTCCGTCTGTCTGCCATATGAAGCGGATATCGTGGTATTGCTTGAAACGGACAGCCTTGAGATAGCTTCAAACGGCTTTTCCGTTGGCAAGGGCGAGAACGTCAAGTTTTACGATGTCGAGGGGGACAGTCTTGAATGTGTTCTGCCGCTGCTCAGGCTGCGGGCGTCGCAGGCTTGGTGTGCGCTTGCCATGGGCACGGACGTGTTCGACCCCGCAATAAACCAGGACTTTTCTTTGGAAAAGGACGGATTAATCTACTACCCCGCCTCCAATCCCCGCTTTTTAAGTTATTCCGATTTTGAGAAATATCTCAGGGGAGCGTTCACCGATGAGCTTGCCGCCGAAATGCTGGCTTCGACGAATGTTATCACGGATAACGACGGACACCTATACGCCATTGCGGGCGGACGCGGCAGCGATATAAGCATTGCCGATGTAAGGGAAAGTGAGCCGAAATTAATTGACAAAAACACCGCGGAGATAATTGTTGAAGTTTATCGTTGGTCAAATATGTCAGAAGATAACTGGGTGATGGGAGAAGAACCCGACGAGATATATTCCCACTATCTGGAGAAAACCGTTAATGGCTGGCGATTTTCGGATTTCCATGAGCCATATTGACGGCAAAATTTAAATGAATGTCTCTTTTAATTGACCTCCCATAGTTTTCGCCCCGATGTAAAATCGGGGCGAAAATTTTGTTTTTTAATAAATAAACCGATTGACAAAAGCACAAAACAGTAGTATAATAAATGTATATTTTTTATGTACGGAGGGTTTTGTTATGGCTATTTTAGTTACGGGCGGAGCGGGTTTTATCGGCTCTCACACCTGCGTTGAGCTGCTTAACGCAGGAGAAGAAATCGTTGTAATGGACAACTTCTACAACTCCAACACCCGCGCTCTCGACGGTATTAAAGAGATTACGGGAAAGGATTTTAAATTTTACGAGGACGATATGCTGGATATGCCCGCCATAGACAGAATCTTTGCGGACAATGATATCGAGCAGGTCATTCACTTCGCGGGCTACAAGTGCGTTCCCGAGAGCGTGGAAAAGCCGCTTGTGTACTACTCCAACAATCTTCGCGGCACGTTCAATATACTTGAGACAATGAAAAAATACGGCTGCACTAAATTCGTGTTCAGTTCCTCGGCTACGGTGTATGGCATTCCGGAAAGCGTTCCCGTTAAGGAGGACTTTCCGCTGTCAGCGATAAACCCCTACGGCAGCACAAAGCTCATTATAGAAAATCTTTGCCGCGAGATGTACGCGGCGGACAGCTCGTGGACTATGATACTTCTGCGCTACTTCAATCCCGTGGGCGCTCATAAGAGCGGCAAAATAGGCGAAGATCCCAACGGCATACCCAACAACCTTATGCCGATAGTTCTCGATAAGGCGGCGGGCAAGCGCGAGGTGCTTCAGGTGGCGGGCAACGACTATCCCACACCCGACGGAAGCTGCGTAAGAGACTATATACACGTTGTCGACCTCGCAAAGGGTCATGTGGCGGCTGTTAGAAAGGCGCGCTCTATGAACGGCGGCTGCCCCGCCTACAACCTCGGAACAGGCAAGGGCTATTCGGTTATTGAAATTCTTGACGCGTTCCAGAAGGTAAACGGTATTGACCTTGGATATACTATTGGTCCGCGCCGCGCGGGTGATGCAGCAACCACCTACTCCGACCCATCGCTTGCCGAAAAGGAGCTTGGCTGGAAAGCGGAACTCGGCATTGAGGATATGTGCAAGGACGCATGGAATTTCAGAAAAATACGCGAAGACGAAAACAAATAATTTTAAGCCGCCCGATTAAGGGCGGCTTTAGCTTGCAGAAAAAGTTATCGCAACGCAATGTTGACGCAGGAAATTTTTCGCGAGAGCCTGAATGTACAACACGCAGCGAAGCGAAGTGTTGTACATTCAGGCGGGTCACGGAAAATTTCAAATTAAAATAATTCAGCTTAGATACAGCACTTTATATATAAGCTGAAGCCGCCCGATTAAGGGCGGCTTGTTGCTTTCAGCGCCTTTCCTGCAAATAGTTTTTTCCCCAGTCGCACATTGCTTGAAGCACAGGGACGATGGTCACGCCCGCGGCGCTTAAATTATACTCCACCTTTGGAGGGACAACAGGATATACAGTTCTTGTGATAAGCCCGTCGCTTTCCAAATCGCGGAGCTGCTGTGCAAGCATTTTTTCGGTTATTTTCGGCATAAGCCGCTTGAACTCTCCAAAGCGCTTTGTTCCTCCAGATAAATGCCATAAAATAACCGCCTTGTATTTGCCGCCGATAAGGTCAACAGTCGCTTCAACAGGGCAGTAATAGCTGTTTGGGCTGTTTGGGCATTTTGCCATTTGTGTTCTCCTTTACTTACTTTTTGGGTAGTACATTACAAAAAAGTGCGTACTTGTTAAAAATAAATCAATGTGATATAATTATAGCATAACCGGTTAAAAAAATCAAGCCATGGCGGAATTTAAGGAGGAATTTTTATGAAATTTTCAGAGCTTTGCTTAAGCCGCTTTTCAGCGCGGAGCTACACCGAAAAAAGCGTTGAGCGTGAAAAGCTTGACGCGGTTCTGGAGGCGGGCAGGCTTGCGCCGACCGCTGCAAATAAGCAGCCGCAGAAAATCATTGTTGTAAAGGACACCAATAAGCTGTCCGAAGCCGCCGATATTTACGGAGCGCCGCTTGCACTGGTAGTATGCGCGGATAAAAATACAGCGTGGAAACGTCCTTTCGACGGAAAAAACACCGCGGATATTGACGCTGCGATAGTCACAGACCATATGATGCTCGCGGCAGCGGATCTCGGACTTGACAGCGTTTGGATATGCTATTTCAAGCCCGATATTCTGCGGCGTATTCTAAATATCCCCGATAATCTTGAGCCGATAAATATACTGGCAATAGGCTACTCCGGTGAGAAGCCTGCGAAAAAAGTCCGCAAAACGCTTGATGAATTGGTTGTTTGGGACTAAGGGATTGTCGGTTTATGGCGCTTTTGCACCTTGGAATCTTGGCGTTTTGGCTTTGCAGTGGCTTCCTGTTGTTATGCTTTCAGGAAATGTTGATAAAAAACCTATATACCGTGCAATTCCGGTGCTTGAAATTTAAAAAGCGTGCATTTGCCTTAATGACAAATGCAGTGCGGTTTCCGCTATGCATGCGCAGCGAAGCAGAGTATGCATAGCGCCTGTCTTAAAAGTTGCGATTGGTACAATTTCTGCTAACTGCGGACTCTTTGTGATAAAAATGCTTGGAATATGATAGTATTCCTGCGCTTTTATCTTTCAAATTGCCATGTATTTGGCGAAATTGTACTAAATCGCTTTGTTTTCAAATACACCCTATCGGAAATTTTGTGGTTTTTAAATAATCTGCCTTAGGTCAAACTTTATTACATGCAGTTATACAATGCGTGGCTTTTACCGTAAAGCCGCGCTTATTTTTGTCCAAAAAATACCGAAAACAATCATACTTGCCTCCATACAAGCATATATTGTCCTTGAAAAAGAATTTAGCCGCAGGGCAATAAAACCCCAAGGAGGATATTGACATGGAAAACATCATACAATCGCCGCCCGAAAACGTTATCTACACCGACGAGGTGGTTTTCGACGGACAGACGGAGCAGGGCGTGGAGCTGGATTATGTTCTGCCCGATTATTACCCCGAGATATTTAAAATTCTCAAATGCACGCTGACACCGCGCATCATTTCTTACAGCGCCTCGGGCGACTCGAAGCTCACGCTGGACGGAGTGGTTTACATAAAGGTGCTGTACCTCGCGGAGGGCAGTTCCGCGGTGCACTGCGTCGACCAGCGATACACCTATTCCAAAACTGTGGATATCGGGAGAAAGCTGCCCTCGACGCCAACGATATCTCTGGCACTCAAGCCAGATTACTGCAACTGCCGCGCCGTTAGCAGCAGGCGCATTGATGTGCGCGGAGCAGTAAGCTGCAAAATAAAGGCGGTATGCCCCACAAAATACGTGCTTCCAGCATTGCCGGAGGATATTCAGATACGCACCTCAGAGATAACCTGCTGCGGCGAAACGCTTACCGCCGAGAAGCAGATAACCGTGCGCGAGGAGATAGAAACAGGCGCTTCCGGTATCGGTTTTATCGTTCAGAGCGACGCTGTCGCGAAGATCACCGATCTGCGCGTTATAGCGGACAAAGCAGTAATAAAAGGTACAGTAACGCTGAACGCTCTTTACGGGGTACACAATCCCGAAAGCAGCGGCTGCACAGATATGGAGAGAATGTCCGCGGATATTCCGGTGAGCGTTATTCTCGATGTGAACGGTATAACCGATTCTCACCTTTGTCTGCCGGAGATTACAATAATGAATCTGGAGCTTGCACCCAAAACGGAGGGCGGAATAATTTCCTGCGAAATGCTGGTTCAGTGCAGGATTCGCGCCCAGCGTGAGGAGAAAATAGTTATTCCCACCGATATGTATTCAACACGCTATGAGAGCAATTTCGCCACGTCCTCGCTGAAAATCGGCGAGAATCCGCGCGTGCTTTCGCAGCAGCTTTCGCTGCGCTCGTCGCTTTCCTGCGACAGCGGAGATATACGCTCAGTGTGGGACTGCCGAAGCGAGCTGGGCAATCTTATATGCCGCGTAAAATCCGACAGGGAGCTTACTCTTTCGGGGCAGATATGCTGGCAGGCTGTTGGCATGACCGCTGATAATTCACCATACTTCATCGAAAAGCAGGAGCCGTTTGAGCAGACTGTGCCTGCCGCCGATCTAACGGCAGAAACCGCGGTGGATTTCGGAGCGGCAGTTACCGATACGGGCTTTTCTATCAGACCCGACGGTTCTCTCGACCTTACGGCTCAGCTGGATTTCAGCGGAAATCTGCGCAACATAACTCCCGTGGAGGCTATCAGCGCGGTCACGATATACGAGGATAAGCCAAAAGAGAGATCTGACGAATATGCGCTCAGGATATATTATTCCTGCGGCAGTCTGGACTGCTGGAGCGTCGCAAAGCGCTATAACACCACTGTTGAGGCTATTATGCGCGAAAACGAGATAGAGGACGAGAAGGCTCCCCTCTCGGGTATGATCCTTATTCCCACGGTCTGAATAAAAAGGAGGGGTTTGTATTTATGAACAATTCAATTTACACCGATATTGCGCGGCGGACGGAGGGCAATATCTATCTCGGCATAGTGGGTCCCGTGCGTTCGGGGAAATCCACCTTTATAAGCCGCTTTATGAACTCGCTGGTAATACCGAACATCACCGACGAGTTTCGCCGCGGCAGAGCAAACGATGAGCTGCCGCAGTCCTCCGCCGGCAAGACCATTATGACCACCGAGCCGAAGTTCGTTCCCGAAGAGGCTGTGAGCGTTGAGCTTGAAGAGGGTGCGAAAATGAACGTGCGCCTTATCGACTGCGTGGGATACATAGTCCCCAGCGCCATCGGCTATATAGAGAACGAAGCGCCGCGAATGGTTATGACTCCGTGGTTTGACGAGGAGATACCGTTTAATATGGCTGCGGAGGTTGGCACGCGCAAGGTTATAACGGAACATTCCACCATAGGCATAGTGGTGACCACCGACGGCAGTATAACCGATATTCCGCGCGAGGAATATCAGGCGGCGGAAGAGCGTATTATCGCGGAGCTTAACGAGATAAACAAGCCTTTTGTGGTTCTGCTTAACTGTCAGAACCCCGAAAGCACGGAGAGCAGGGTGCTTGCCGCGGAAATGTCCGAAAAATACTCCGCAACGGTAATGCCCGTAAACTGCATAGATATCGACGAGGCGAAAATAAAGGAAATACTGGGCGAAGTGCTGCTGAAATTCCCCGTATGCGAGGTCAAGGTAAAAATGCCGAAATGGATAACCGCGCTGAACAAGGAGCACTGGCTCAAAAAGGCGGTTTTCGCAAGCCTCAAGGAAGCGGCAGCGGATATTCACGGCATAACCGATATCAAGACAGCTGCCGAAAAGGTATCGGAGTGTGAGCACGTTTCGCGTGCGTTTATGGAAGAGCTTGATCTGGGAACTGGCTCGGGCGTTATAGATATCGTTCTGCGCGGCGAGCTGTTTTATAAAATACTCGGCGAGGAAACGGGTCTGGAGCTTAACGACGAAAGCGACCTCATGCCGTGCATGATAGAGCTTGCGGATATCAAGCGGCGCTATGAGCGCGTCAAGGGCGCTCTTGAAGAGGTGGAGGCAACCGGCTATGGGATAGTGCTGCCCACAATGGACGAACTTTCCCTTGACGAACCGCAGATAATCAAGCAGGGCGGAAAATACGGCGTAAGGCTTCGCGCCAGCGCTCCTTCCATACACATGATGTCCGCAAATATCACCACCGAGATAAATCCGATAGTCGGAAGCGAAAAGCAGTCCGAGGAGCTTATCTCCTATCTGCTCAACGATTTCGAGGAAAATCCCACAAAGATATGGGAGAGCAATATTTTCGGAAAATCTCTTTCCGACCTTGTGAATGAGGGGCTTCACAACAAGCTGTACCGCATGCCCAACGACGCGCGCATGAAGCTTCAGGAAACTATTCAGCGTATTATCAACGACGGCTGCGGCGGACTAATCTGCATAATTCTTTAAGAGTTTTTCGTTATCCTCCTTAATATGGGGCTGCCTTGAACAGGCAGCCCTTTGTCTATATGTAAAGTTGACCTAAGCTATGCTGCTGTTAAGTTATGTTGACCTGAGGGGGGTTATTTTAAAAAATTTCAAAATTTCCGGCAGTCATACTCCGTTGCGCTTCGCTTCACTACGTATGCCTGCCGGAAACCGCGCTGCATTTGCCATTAAGGCAAATGCGCGCTTTTTGAAATTTCATGCGACGACATTGCGCGGCTTATAGGCTTTTTTCTAAAGCCAGAGATGCTCTAAGTGTTGACCTAATTTAAGGCACCGTTAAATTGAGAATTATAGCCGAGTGCCACATCAAAATTGTGCAGCAAAGGCGCTGATACTAATATCTAATCATCCTATAGACAAAATCCACCTTCTCCCGGTAATACTTTTAATGGTATCTTTGGACAAAGA
>CAJTMU010000074.1 GCA_910577365.1 uncultured Oscillospiraceae bacterium
GACGGACGGCGTGAAAATTTTCGACCCCGAAACAACGCAAGGCGCGGATGCGTGGACTATCGAATACCGCAAGTTCCACGACATCTGGGTAAAGGATAAGCAGCTTGCGGCAATGAGAGCGTCGGTGGAAGCGTGATGTACGCGGACTATAAATTTTACACCGAGGTCTACGGCGGCAAATCGGTAGCCGAGGAAGATTTCCCGCGGCTTGCCGCCAAAGCCTCGGCGCTTATTGACAAGCTGACATTCGGGAGAGCCGCTGAGCATTCCGACGATGACCGCGTGAAAATGTGCTGCTGCGAGCTTTGCGAGGGGCTTTCCCTTACGGACGGCAACGGCGGCATGGTGCGGCAGTCCGAAAGCGTCGGCAGCTGGAGCTATACACTGACGGGTTCGGAGAATGTTTCCGAGGGAACGCTCGCGAGGGCTGCCTGCCGCGCGTGGCTTCCCGCGGAGTGGCTTTACAGAGGGGTGGCGAGAGAGTGATATTTACGGGAAAAATAACGATATATAATTCCGTGGAGCGGGATTTTAAAAAAATTCTTATCCCCAAGCTGCTGAACGGTGTTCATGTCGAGATTCAGAGGGGAGCGAACAAGGCGGCTGACGGCGATAAAAACGCCGACAGCCTTTTTGCTATAATTCCCTTTAAGCCTTTTAAAAGCGGCTTTAAAGAGCCGTTCGAGTACAACGGGGACGCGGAACAATGGACGCTTGCGGCGGGAGATATTATCGCGGTCGGAGATACGGGAGCGGCGGAGAATTTTGCGGAGCTTACCGCAAGAGCTGCCGCGTTCCGCATTGTTTCCGTCAAGGGCTTTGATTTCGGGAGTATTCCCCACTGGGAGGTGACGGCGCAATGATATCTTTTAATGTACGCTCTGTATGGACAAACCGCGACAGGTTTCCGCGAAACTGCGCAAGGGCGCAGAAATACCTTGACAATGCCGTGCTTAAGGACACCGACAAATATGTTCCGATGAAAACGGGCGTTCTGAAAAAGTCAGGCATTCTCGGGACGCGCATAGGCAGCGGACTGATAGAATATGCTGCTCCCTACGCCAAAAAGATGTATTACGGCGTGACTATACATTTCAGCAAATCGCGGCATCCGCTGGCGCAGGCAATGTGGTTCGAGGCATCCAAAGCGGTCAACAAAGCCCAATGGTTAAGGGAAGTACGCCGTATTGCGGGGAGGAGATAGCATGGATTTTACCGAAACGATACTGCGCGGGCTGAAAGGCTGTCCGCTGCTGAAAAAGCACGGTGTGACCGCCGTCGGCTTTGCGGGTATGGACGCAAAAAAGCGCTCTGTGAGCATACTTAACACCAAAGGCGAGCTGATAATCGAAGAGCACGTCGACGGCGGGCGTGATATGCAATATCCGTTTGTGCTGCTGTACCGCTCACTGGACACGGACACCGCCGGAAAGCTTGCCGCTCAGCGGCTTATTGACGAGGTGGCGGACTGGCTTACCGCTCCCGAAAACCTGCCCTCGGTCGAGGGCTGCGACGTGCAGAGGATAACACGCGCCGACCCCTGCACGCTTATCAGCGAGGACGAAACAGGCGCGGATTTTCAGGGGTCTTTTGCCCTTGAATACTACAAGGAGGGATAATTTATGGCAGACAATAAGGCAAAACGCAGTCAGTGGTACACGTTTCTGAATACCGGAACAAGCGAGGCTCCCGTGTGGGTCCGCGAGGGGCGCTTCGCTTCGGAGCTTACCGCGCAGATGAACCCGCAGACGACCACCACGCAGGACGTTACCCAGGACACAGCCGAAACGGACATCACGGGCTATCAGCCCAGCATAGGCTTAAGCAAGAGCGTTTCCAAGTCCGACCCCACATTTGAATTTATCGACGATATCCGCCGCAGCAGAAAAATTCTGTCGGACGCATACTCGCAGATACTGCACGTCGACGTGTTCAATGAAAATACGGACGGCTCATACCCCGCCGAGCTGCAGGACGTTTCAATACAGATTGACAGCTTCGGCGGATCCGCTTCCGACCCGCTTACCATCGGCTACACATACAATTACCGCGGCGACCCCGTAAATGGTACGGCAACAATTACGGGCGGAAAGCCGACGTTTACGGCGGACGAGGACACAAAGGTCAATTCAGCATCATAAGGACACATGAATTTATCCGGCGGTAATTTCGCCGCCGGAAAGGAGGTTTTATTATGGAGAAAATCCGTATAGCGCGGAATGTAAAGCGCATTGAGGTCAACGACAACGGGGAGTTTATCGAGCTGGATTTTGACGACCTTAATCTGCCCTACCGTTATTATGCAATGTTAAAAAGGTTTGAAAAGGACCGCGCTGAATTTTCGCGGGAACTATCGGAAAAGCTTAAGGGCAAAACCGCAGCGGAAAGTACCGAGGAGCTTGTTGAAGCGGAACGCGGACTTAACATGTATTTCCGCGACGCGATAGACGAGGTATTCGGCGAGGGCACCTGCCGCAAGGTCTACGGCGATATACTCCCCTCGATAGAAATGCACCTGCAGTTTTTTGACGCGCTTCGCCCGTATTTTGAGGAAGAGGCGCAGCGCCGGCAGCAGAAAATGAACAGATACAGCGCAAAAAGGAGAGGCGACAGTGTATAACATAATGCTTGACGGACTGCCCACAGAATATGAGGGGTATCTGATACGGACGGACTTCCGTATCGGAATGCAAATATCCGAAGCGCTGAACGACGTCAACCTTGCCGAGACGGAGAAAATGGCGACGGCAATGCGGCTTCTTTACGGGAACGGTATGCCGCGCGACAGCGGTATCGCCGAGGCGGGACTGCACTGGTATATGAGCGGCGGCGCTCCCGATGAGAACAGCTGCTCCGACGGAAAGCCGCCGACCTTTGATTTTGAACAGGATAACAGGCTGGTATATTCGGCGTTCCGCGCGCGGTACGCTATTGATCTTACGCGTGAGCGGCTGCACTGGTTCGCCTTTCTGGCAATGCTGGGAGATATGGGCGGCTGCTCGCTTTCCGATATAATCGGCATACGCGGTATGGATATATCAAAAATGAGCGGAGAGCAGCAGAAGCATTACGCGGCGCTCCAACAGCGATACAGAATAAAGCCGCAGATATCCGATGCGGAAAGGGCGGCTCTGGCGGAGTTTGAGAGCAAACTGGGTTGACATGCGGCGTTTTTTGGTGTATAATGGAAGAAAAACTTCCGGAGGTTTTTATGAAAAAAGTTTTTTCTGTCATACTTTGCGCGGCAGTGGTATTGACTGCGGGGTGTTCGGGTGTTTCGCAGGAAGAGTATAATTCGTTGCTGGAGGAAAATTCAAAGCTACAAGAGGAAAATAACGAACTTAACGAAACAGAAATGCAACTGCTTGACGAAATGTCGACATTAAAATCAAAATATGATACACTTGTATCTGATACCGAGGACTTCAGAAAGTTATCAGAAGATGAGAAAGCCGCTGAATTGGCTAAAGCTGAAAAAGACCGTATAGAAGCCGAGGAAGCAAAAAAACAAGCACAGGAAGAAGCAGACAGGCTTGCCGCTGAACGCGAAGCACAAGAGGAGGCGGAACGCAAAGCCGAAGAGGAAGCGCGTCTTGCCGAGGAAGCAAAGGGATATGAAACGGGAATTACATTTGAGCAGCTTTCTCGCAATCCCGATGACTACCGTGATAAAAAGGTAAAATTCACGGGCTCTGTTCTTCAGGTTATTGAAGGAACATATGGTTCAAATTCAATCAGACTTGCAACAAACGGTGGATATGACGATGTAATTCTTGCAAATTATTCTCCGGATATTATTGATGTCAGGCTGCTTGAGGATGATGAAATTACCATCTATGGAGTATCTAAAGGCTTAAAGTCCTATGAAACCGTCTTGGGTAATTCCGTAACATTGCCGTATATTCTGATTGATAGAATCGAATTCTAAGTTAGTTTTTTAGTGGTTTAGCACCCTGCTTTCGTGTGGGGTGCTTTAATATGCACAAAAATCAGCTTGCTTTTTTGTGCAGCCCTACAAAATTTCGGAAAAGGGGTTGACTTTCTGTACTGACAGGGATAAAATATTGTCAGTACAGAAAGTGGGGTGAAAAAAACGAGTCCACGAACAGGCAGACCGCACAAAGATAATCCTAAGGATACCAGAATACAAATACGCTTAGACAAAAGAACATTAGATAAACTGGATAGTTGTGCTGATAACGAAAAGACCACAAGAAGCGAAGTTATCAGACAAGGGATTGACTTGGTGTATGCCGAAACACAAAAGAAAAAGTAGCCGTTCTCACCTTCCACAGAGCTAACGACTACTCAATCCATGACAGATTGCTCTATCAAATATATTGTACCATGATAGAGCTTTCTTGTCAAGTATTTTTGAAAGGAAGTTTTTATTATGGTTAAATTTAAGCTTGATTTGGAAAGAGCAAAGCTTGAGCTTGTGCATATAAGCAATTTGCTTTGTGCATATCAGGAGTTTTACGAAAATGAATGCCCCGAAGCTGAAAACTGCACAGATGATGAAAAAATAGGTGCATTTATTTTCGCGGCACGTTCTCACCAATTTTTTAGTCTGATTGACGCAGCACAAGATAAAATTAACGCAATGTGCGAGGAAATTACGACCGCTGTCGAAAACACTTACAAGGAAAGCAAGAAAGGCGGTGAGGTCGCATGAACGAACTCCAAACCTTTACTTATAACAACTCAAGAGTGCGCACAATAGAAATAAACGGCGAACCGTGGTTTGTATTGAAAGATGTATGTGAAATTCTTGGAATAGAAAATCACAAGGATTTATCCAAAAGACTTGATGAAGATGAGGTGGGTAGATTTGAGTTACCCCACCCACAAAACCCGTTAAAAACCATTAAAATGCTTTGTGTGAGCGAAAGCGGTCTGTACAACGTTATACTCCGCTCGGACAAGTCCGAAGCTAAGCCATTCCGCAAGTGGGTGACCGCTGAAGTTTTACCCTCAATCCGTAAAACCGGTGCATACGGCGCACCGATAAAACCAAACAAGGCTCTTGAAATTAAAGAAATCAACGCAAAAGTTCGGCTTTCCAATCAGTTCCTTAAACTTTCAAAGGTTGACACTCTTTCTGCCGAGTATAAGAACATTCTCGCCGCCAAAGCCGCAGAGGTTCTCACGGGAACACAGCTTATACCGCTCCCGAAGTCACAGCAGAAAATGTACTCCGCCGGAGAGCTCGGTCAGATGTTAGGAGTGTCGGCGCAAAAGATAGGGCGTATTTCCAATGAATACAGCCTCAAGACCGCCGAGTACGGAGAGTGGTATCGCTCAAAGTCAGAGCATTCCAGCAAGGAGGTTGATACCTTTGTTTATAACGACAAAGCGGTTGAAAGGTTTAAGATGATTTTGAGCTAATTGAATATCAAAAGCACTCCTTCGAGGGTGCTTTTATTATACACAAAAAGGAGATGATATCATGGCAGGAGGCTACGACGGCTCAATACGGATAGACACGCTTATCAATACGCTTCCTATCAACAGCGGGATAAATCGGATCGAGAGCAAGGTAAAGGCGCTTGCTTCAACGATAGGGCTTGCGTTCGGGGCAAAGGAGCTTATAAGCTTCGGTAAAAACGCGGTGGAAGCAGCTTCCGATCTGACCGAAGCGCAGAACGTCGTTGACACGGCTTTCGGCGAGATGTCCTATAAAATGGAGCAATTTGCGGATACCGCCCTCGAAACCTACGGAATATCCGAGCTGACAGCTAAAAATATGGGCAGCACCTATATGGCCATGGCAAAGGGCATGGGGGTCGCGACAGACGCCGCCTCGGATATGGCGGTGACGCTCACGGGACGACTGTCGGATATTATGTCGTTCTACAACAAAACGCAGTCCGAGGTTGATACAATCGGGCGCGCGCTGATAACGGGCGAAACCGAGCCGCTTAAAGCTATCGGCGTTGTAATGACGCAGACCAATCTTGCGGCGTATGCTATGGCACAGGGCTTCACAAAATCCTATACGGAAATGTCGGCGAACGAGCAGCTGCTTGTTCGCTATAAATATTTTCTGGAGCGGACCGCGCTTGCGCAGGGGGATTTCTCGAAAACCTCCGAGAACTGGGCTAATCAAACAAGAATGTTATCCGAGCGGCTGAACGAATTTATGACCAATCTCGGCGCCGTTATTATGAACGTGCTTACACCTGCACTGCAGTTTGCGAACGAGGCGGTAATGTTTCTTAACGACTTGTTTTTCGGCGGAAAGACCGAGGAGGAAACCACCGCCGCCAAGAATGCGGAAGCAGTCACCGACGAGGTCACGGCGGTCGGAACTGCGGCGGAGAAGTCGGAAAAGAAGCTTAACAGCCTGCTCTCGGGTTTTGACGAGCTGCATATAATCAGCGGCGCAAAATCCGACGATGATGAAAGCGTAAGCGGAGCGGGTATAAATACTTCAGATCTGCTGGGCGTAAATCCGGAAGCGGATGCTTCCGCCGCAAAAAAGGCGGCGGGAAAATACCGCGGCATCATCAACGATATATATCTCGCGTTCAAGCGCCACCCGCTTACAAAGCTGATCGGCGATATTATAAAAAAGGTTGGTGAGTTTTTCGGATTATTTGAGGACGACGGTGGTATTGACGCCGGCGGGGTCGTTACAATGCTGATGACTGTTCTTGAGGCGTTCCTCGCGTATAAGTCTATATCAACAATAACAGGCGCAATAAGCGCTTTCAGCAGCGGCTTCGGCGGGCTGATAGGGATTATTACGGCACATCCCGTTCTGGCGGCAATAGCGGGCATTACGGCGCTTGCCGTGGGCATTGTTGTGCTGGACGACGAATTGAAACGTCAGCGCATTGCCTCGCATTTCGGAGATATTTCAATATCCCTTGAGGAAATAAACGAGCTTACCTCGCCGATAAAGGGCGACGTTGACGATATAGCAAAGGCTTTTCAGGATAACGATACCCGCATAAAGACCGCACGGGATAATTTTATCGAGCTGTCAAAGGCAATAGAAAGCACCACCGACGCGCTGGGGCAGGACGATGGAAGCGGGTTGGAAAAGTTTATCGAGCAGGTTGACGAATATGTTAACGCGGCGCTCGACCTTACCGCCGCTACAAACGATACCACCGCGCTGCGACAGCTGTTTATGGCAGACGGAAAGATCGACGAGACGGAGCAGGCCACACTCGACTGGATATCAAGTCTTAACGACAGTATCAAAGGCAAAATTGAAACGATCCGCGAACAAATACACACGATAACACAGACGGCGGCTGAAGAAAACCGTAAGCTCACCGAAGCGGAAATTGAAAATATAAAGCATTTGTATGACGAACTGGCTAAGATAACAGCTACGCAGAGCGATGTCGAACAGACCGCGGCGTGGGAACGGCTTATAACACGCGCATATTCTTACGAGAGCTACGATGTGCTTTTTGATGAGATAGTGAACGCGCGGGAGCAGACCGACACGGCTTTAAAAGAAGTTGAAGAGGCGGCAATCAAGCAAATGAGCGCACAGATAGTTGAAGCAAGAGCGAACGGGTATTCCGAGGAGGATATTCAGAAGCTTCGCGACGACTCTATGACTGCGATAAATAAAAGCATCGACGAAAAGAAAAAACAGATGCTTGAATATGAGCTTAAATTACTGAATGCGTTTGGAGACGCACATTACGGTTTTACTGAGGAGGCAGAACTTGAAAAGCTGTTCAAAACGCGATTTGACAATTCCGAAGATCAAAAGAGATTTATAGAGTATTACAAGCTTTATAAAGAAGCGCAAAAATCCGGAAGCAGCGCCGATATAGACAGCATTGCCGCGGCAATAGGCGATGAATACTATGTTAAGGTAATTTCCGAGCTTGCGGAGGCTATCGGTAACGCCGATAAGACCTACGGCGAATGGGGTGCGGAGCATGAACGCGTCGTGAAGGAGTTATCCGATCTGGGATACGACGGCGCTGGTGGATTAGTTAACAGTTTTTCTGATATTATCGAAAGCTCGGAAAAGATAGACGGAACCGCTCTGCTCGCCGATGCGGCTGACTTCACGGGTAAAGGGAAAGACGACGGAGAAGCCTACATAAACGCTCTGTCAGAATACATCTCCGGTGCGGAGATACCTTGGAAGTGGGGTGCGGAGCCATACCCCACCGCGTCAAGTTACGCCCAACAGCCGAACAAAGCCGCAGCACCCGCCGAAAGGAACTATTTTGAATTCCCGATATACATAGACAACGAGCTGAAGGGCACGGTTGAGGTAAAATCACAGCGGACGCTGGGCGGTACGGATTTCTGTGTCGACAACGGCAAGGCGAGAGGACGGAAATAAATGGGCGATTTTGCATTATTAAAGATAAAGGTAGGCGAGGAGCTTAAGCCTATCACACGCATAGCGCAATACAAGGTGCAGCTTATCGACCTCGACGGCGACGGCGCGGGAACGTCCGAGGACGGCTATACTATCCGCGACGTCCGCCGCCGCAACAAGGCGAAAATAATTGTAAAGCTGGAAAATCTTCATTTTTCGGAATTTACGAATTTCATGTCATACATTGACAGCGAATCCTTTGAGCTGACGTATTTCGCGGGAACGTTCAAAACCATAACGGCACACTGCGGCGACAGAGATATCGAGCTGGTGAAGGCTCCGCGCGAGGACGAAAATCTTTGGAACGTAAGCCTGTCGTTTATAGAATATTAGGAGGCGATCTGTATGTATGAAGTATCGGATGCATATAAATCCGCGATAGCGCTGCCGTCGAGAAATTTTCGGCTTAGCGGCAATATCCGGCTGCAAAGCGGCGATACGATTACGCTTTCCGACAGCAACGTTGTCGGCGAGATGAAAATTGAAACACAGTGCATGAGCGGAAGCTCCTCGGAGCAAATTCTGGATATCGGAGCGGTGTGCGCGGCAAAGCTCACTATGACCGTAAAGAGCGCGGGCGGCTCGGACAGCTTCGCGGACGCGCGGGTGCGTCCTCTTGTGGGGCTTGAAATTTCCGAGGATAATTTTGAGGATATTCCTATGGGGATATTTTATGTGGACAACACGACCGTGGAACGCGTAAAAGACAGAGTGACATTCAGCGCTTATGACAAAATGATTTTTCTGCATTTCCTGCTTACGGACACAATGCGCGGCAATATGAAAAATATGCCGCCTTTCGCTGCGTGCGCTTATGTGTGCGGTCTGGCGGGGATCAGAATGGCGCAGTCAAGCGCGGCGGTTACTGCTTTTCCCAACGGTTCGGTTCTGCCGGATTATTCGGACGCGTCGATAGAAACGGCGCGCGATCTCGTCATGTGGTGCGCGCAGCTGATGGGCTGCTTTGCGAGAATTGACAGGCACGGTAAGCTTGAATTTGTGCAGCTAAAGGCTGAAAACGACGAGCACGGAATGATAATCCCAGTCAGGGAGATAGCCGCCCGGCAGCGTTACAGCACAAGGTTCGCCGACGGCGTTATCCGCATAACGCGTCTGACCATGAAAAAAAGCGACGGCAAGACGGCGAGCGCGGCTGTTACATATACAGGCAGCACCAAACGAAGCGCGGAGCTGGAGCTTGAACAAAATCCTCTTATACTGTCGCTCACCGATAAAACGGTCAAAGAGTGCTTAAAGGATATTCTGGGCACCGTGAAAACGGCGTATTTCAGACCATTTCAGAGCGAGATAGCCAGCGACCCCGCACTTGACGCGGGGGATTATGTGCGGCTGCGCGGCGGTTCTATTGATACCAACCGCGGCTACGGCACCGGCATAATAACACACAATATCTGGAGATACAGGGGCAAGCACAGTATCGTAAATGTCGGCAGCGTTCCCGCTATGTATCAGCTTGATGATGAAAGCTCCGCCACTGAAATAGCCGCCGTTTCGGAGATAGCTCTGCTTTCAGCTAATTCCGAGGACGATGACAGCGGCAGCGATGACGTGGACGGGACGGATCTGGTATACGTGCAGCCCAAAAGTCAGCTCGAAAAGGAGATCGACGGGCTGAAAGGGAAAGCGGGGGCGGGCTCGGGCGTGGGCAAGGCGGTAGAAGATGACCCAACCTGCGAGTACTTCAACGATTACGAAGCTAACAATATAACACCATATGGCATAGCGGCATATCACCATGTTGAGGGAAGGGGCAACAGCTGCGGATCGGGCACCGCGTGTCATGCCGAAGGTTATGGAAACTTCGTGCGCTATGGGACGGGACTTCGCGTTGAGGGCAGCTACAATACGTTGGATACCGGAGAAGCGTCCTCGGTGGGTGGCAAGGGCAACAACGTGAAAAGATTGGACATGAGCAGAGTTGACGGCAGCGGCAATAAGGTCGATACGGCAAGCAGCTCACATATTCTGGGCTCGGAAAATACTGTTACAAATTCCAACGAATCCATAATATGCGGAAAATCCAATACGGTCAACAATTCGTTTTCAAGTCTTATAGCGGGGATGAACAACAAAGTTGAATACGGGCATCAAGTTATTGTGCAGGGAAATGAAAATGAAATAAATTTTTATGTGGGCGAGGTATTGGGAAATCATAATACAGTCACTCCGGCACAAGTGGGGGAATGCTATGTTTACGGCGAACGCAATGATATAAAATCAGGCTATATATTTGCTTTTGGGTTTGGTTTGGTATCCCGCAATCTGGCTCGAAGCCGTGTAATGTTCGGCGAATATAATGTTGCCAGAAGCTCTTTTGGACGCCAACCAATTCTGCTTTTATTGGGGAACGGAAGAAGCGACCAGGAGCGATCAAGCTGCTTTGCAGTGGATTACAATGGAAACGTGTACTGCAACCATATTTATGAAACGGGCACGTCAAATATAGAGGATTATTTTACAAATAATCCTGCGCCTGCCTCGCAGACTGCCCGAACTTTTTCCCCCGCGGCAAACGCTGAGATACCGATAGTACTGCTCGACCACACCCCGACCGCCGATGACCTGACAGGTTCGGAATGTGTTTTTTTGCAGTGCGCGGATACGGCGGAGGTAGAGGGGGAAGCTACGGGAATATTCAGAGTGACGGATATTTTCGCGGAGAAAAGTTTACGGTAAAATGCAGTGCGATCCATGATAAAACTGTATAAAAACAAAGACGAGGGACGTAACGCCCACGCAGGAATTTTCCGCAAGCCGGTACGGAAGCGCAGCCCGCCAAGCGGGCGGAGCGTTCGTGCCGAGGCTAACGGAGTTTTCGACAAAGCCGAAAACGTAGTGGTGCGGGAAATTCAAATTTAAATCAGGAGGAATTTTAATGGCGACAAAAACGGTAACATTAACAGGCGCGGAGCTTTGTGTGGACGAGCTGGGCGGCTTGAACGCGCTGATAGTGAACAACACGGACGCACCGCTGTACGCCTCGGCTAAAGCGGGCATAGAGCCTTACGCGGACGGTGTGATAGA
>CAJTMU010000075.1 GCA_910577365.1 uncultured Oscillospiraceae bacterium
TCATGATCCCCAAATTTGTTATATACGATAGGCAATGAAATTGCCTCAATATCATAAATCCGAATCTGTCCTGTGTTCGGATAATCGGTTAATTCCAACATAATAATTTCTCCTTGTTTTTGTTTGTGTGGTGTAGTGACAAACAAACTATTTTATGACAAACTGTGGGAAATGGTGTTTTTTTTCAGGTTATGTCCTGAGTTCATTTTTGTAATATCTTAAAACACCCGTAAAAAGGAGAACAATAATATAATGCCAGAAGTAACACTCCGAAAAAGAATTATTTTCTTAATTTATCGGCGTTATGAAATAAAAATGTAAAGTACCCCCAAAGCCGCCAGATAACACATGTTAAACACCGTAAATACCAAAATATATTTTTTGGGCGAGCTGTCCTTTGCTCCTGCATAAAACTTATATGTGATAAGGCTTGCCATTGATGCTATCAGCGTACCCAATCCACCGAGATTAGTGCCTATAATGAGCGCGCTCGCATTATTCGAAAGTCCCGAAAGCAGTATCGACGCCGGAACATTGCTGATGACCTGCGACAGCAGCACGGATATCCCGACCTCGTTTCCCAGAAATATGCGCTGCAAGCTCTCGGAAAGCACGGGAATCGAGCCGAGATTTCCCACAAAAATAAAGAAAAACACAAATGTTAGCAGCAGCGAATAGTCAACTTGCAAAAACAATTTTTTGTCGATGATAAGCACCATTACCGCAACAATCAAGAGTAATATTTTATCGTCCAGAATACGCAGTATTGTCAGCATATTCACGGCAAAAAGTATCACGAATATAATCGATCTGAGCCGCCCTTGTATCTTCGTTGTGCCGCTTGGCTTTTCCGTTTGCAGCTTTGGGAGAAACAGAAAAACGGAGAATATCAGCATTGCAAGCGATAGCGCGGAATACGGAAAAATTATCCCGAAAAACTCCGAGAACGACAAGTTAAATTTTGTGTACAGATATAAATTCTGCGGATTGCCCATTGGCGTCAGCATACTGCCGAGATTAGCCGCGGCGGTTTCCAAAACAAGCAGTACAATCTCCGCGCGAGCCTTTTTCTCACCCGAGATCTTCTCAAACATAAGCAGCGTGAATGGCACAATAGTTACAAGTGTAACATCATTGGTCAGCAACATACTCATGAAAAAGCTCAGCAGCACAAGAATTAGACCTACCGTTTTTATGCTGCGAAATCTTTTTAGCATCGCCTCACATATGACCGTAAACGCACCCGTCTGCCTGATACCCGCAACCACCAGCATTAAGCAAAATAAAAGTATCAGTACCCGCAGATCAACATAGCCCGCATATGCCGCGGACGGCGGCACAATAAGGATGGAAAGTGCCGCCAATATTCCTGATATGCATAGCACAGCTTCCTTTTTGAAAAATTCTACAATACCTTTCAACGTGACTCAACTCCCAACGATGTCATTCTCGATCACCATTATATCACGATTTAAGGCTTTTTTCAACAGCTTTTCGGATCATAAAGAAAGTATTTTCAGACCGCATTGCTCGGCATATTGCACCGTATAGAACTTTCCGCCGTGCTGTTTCTGCAGACAGCAGATGAAGTAGATGCTGCTATTCATCATTTTTCGGCTGCGGTCGGGCATATAATTGCTTGCATACTGCGATGGCAGAATCCGCGCCTTGTCTGCCTTTCCAAAAATTTCGCAGTATTGTTTTTCTGTTCATCGTTCCACTTCAATGGCTGATGCTCGGGTGCGATAGTATAGGGGGCATTTTGTTCCATAATATATTCATGAATGACTTTTGAGACGTAGGCTTTATCTCCAAATCCGCCCAAACAAAAGCAAAATTTGTATAAACTATAAACTTATTCGCACTTTTGAATTTAAAAAGCAGCGTTCAAATATAGTAAAATATTTTTACAAAGTGATTAAGCAAGTCAAATAAAAGAAGATTTTTCCAATTATATCGTCTTTGGTAAATTTATGAAAAAATATTGACTTTTTATGGGTATAATGATATAATTTATATGGTTGGCTAAATAGGCTGTTTGATATTTAGGTTTAATTCCGAATTTTCTTATGCGGAATCTTAATATTATGACAGCCTGTTTGTAACTGCAAATTTTACTGAGTGTTGCAGGCTGTATCATGCCATCGGAAATTCAGCGCATAAAAAATATGATGTTTTTTAAATTCGGGACGGTGATAGCAACGATTAAGGGATATCAGGATATGAACGTTTATGAAGCGGTTCAAAAACGTTTTCATTATCTTTTTGCCGAGTTTGAAAATATATATGTATCATTCAGCGGAGGAAAAGACAGCGGAGTTTTGTTAAACCTGCTGCTTGATTTTAAACGCCGCTGCTACCCGAACCGCAAAATCGGGGTTTTCCATCAGGATTTTGAGGCGCAATATACTGTCACCACCGAATATGTTACCCGAACATTCAAAGCGCTTGAAGGAGAGTGTGATCTTTTTTTGGTATGTTTGCCTATGGCGACCAGAACGGCGCTGAGCAGCTATGAAATGTACTGGTATCCATGGGATGACAGCAAAAGGGAAATATGGGTGCGTCCCATGCCGGATTATCCTTTTGTTATTAATCTCAGTAATCCGTTCAATCATTATAGATATAAAATGCATCAGGAAGATCTGGCAAAGCAGTTCGGCCGATTTTACAGGGAGGAACACGGCAACGGGAAAACTGTTTGCCTGCTCGGCATTCGAGCAGACGAATCGCTTCAGAGATACAGCGGGATTGTCAATAAAAAATATGGGTATCAAGGGAAATGCTGGATTTCCAAACAGTTCAAGGATGTATGGAGCGCATCTCCCCTTTATGACTGGTCAAATCAGGATGTATGGGTTGCCAATTATCGGTTCAACTATGACTACAATACTCTTTATGATTTGTATTATAAAGCGGGATTAAAAATAGACCAGATGAGGGTGGCATCACCGTTCAATGACTATTCCAAGGACTCGCTGAACCTATATCGAGTGATAGATCCTGAGATATGGGCTAAGCTTTTGGGGCGCGTCAGAGGAGCTAATTTCGGCTGTATTTACGGAAAAACAAAGGCTATGGGATACCGAAATATAAAATTACCCGAGGGGCATACATGGGAATCATATACAAGGTTTCTGCTGGACACACTTCCCGCAAGACTGCGCAATAATTATATCATGAAATTCAAAGCTTCAATCAAGTTCTGGCATGAAACGGGCGGCGGACTGGAAGAGAAAGTGATTGACGAGCTGATTGAGCATGGATATAATATCCGCAGGAATGGGGTGTCAAATTATACAGTCATGAAAAATTCACGGGTAGTTTTTGTCGGAGCGATTCCGGATCACACAGACGATATTAAATCCACAAAGGACATTCCCAGCTGGAAAAGAATGTGTTACTGCATTCTCAAAAATGACCATACCTGTCGGTTTATGGGATTTGGAATGAACAAACAGGAGCGGTTAAGGCTGGACAAAATCAAGAATAAATATGGTGAAATGTTTTATGAATGAAAAGGAATTCAGAAGTCCGGTATATAATGTTATATCGGTACCTTTTGAAAAGGTTGTGCCAAATACATATAATCCGAATAATGTGGCGCCTCCTGAAATGAAACTGCTTTACGACAGTATTAAAGAGGACGGATATACTATGCCGATTGTGTGCTACTATTCCAAAAAAGATGATGTGTACGTTATTGTTGACGGATTTCATCGCTGGCGTGTAATGAACGAATACCCCGATATTTATGAGCGCGAACATGGTATGCTGCCGGTCACCATAATCGACAAGCCTTTGTCAAGCCGAATGGCAAGTACCATTCGCCACAATCGGGCAAGAGGAACGCATGACGTAGATTTGATGGGAAATATTGTGAGGGAGCTTCATGAACTTGGGCGAAGTGATGCGTGGATTTCAAAACACCTTGGTATGGATAAGGATGAGATCCTTCGGCTTAAGCAAATCACAGGTCTCGCGGCACTGTTTAAAGACGTCAAATTTGGACAGGCGTGGCAACCCATAGAGGCTTCGGAAGAGGAAATGGTATAGAATTGCTTTGCAGGAATGATTGCTGTATTAAGGCTTGCTTTAAATTATGCTACAATAAATATGAAAATAAAACGCATTTCATATGACCATTTGACAAGAATTCGCTTGTTATGGAAGATGAAGCTATAAAATTAATGTTAACATAGCTTCATTGCTATCTGCGAATGCTATTCTCCACTTATACTGCATTTTATTAAAATTTTTATGTATAAAATTTAAAAACCTATTGACAAACGTTTAAAACTGTGATATAATATAAAGCGTTGAATATCTGGGTGTGGCGCAGATTGGTAGCGCGCTACCTTGGGGTGGTAGAGGCCGCAGGTTCAAATCCTGTCACTCAGACCAGAAAAAACCGCATTGCAAAGCCGTTCGTGGGTATTTCACGAGCGGCTTTGCTTTGTCTGTAAACTATTTTCGTGCGCTATTTGTGCGCCATTACCGAAAAATGACATTAAACAAGACTGAACGAAATGAAAAATCAAGCCGCTCGATACTCCCATTTTGTGGAAATGCCGAGCGGCTTATTTTTATGAAATGCCCTGCTTTTTTCCTGTTCGTCTGCCGCGCTTAGTGCGGTCGGCTTGGGAAGCAGCATTATATCCAGCTTGTTCACTGCCTCAACGTCCGCCTCCTCGATCAGATGTAAGTACTTGTTCGTGGTTTCAATATCGCCGTGACCGAGCCGTCCTTGAACTTGCTTGATGTTTACTCCCGCGTAAAGTAAGAGCGTGGCTGATGTATGCCGTAAACTGTGGAATTTTCGGTGTTTCAGTCCATTTCGCGCGAGGAACTTTGAAAATTGCTTTGTCGGTGTCATTGGGTTCATCATCTCGCCGTTCCATTGCGTGAATACCTAGTCACCGCCGAGCCATTGAGTACCGAGCCGCTGTGCGCTCTCGATTTTCTCCGCTTTGAGCAACTTTAACAGCTCGCAGCAGCCCTCGTTTATCGTAACGGTTCGCGTTTCGTAGTCCTTAGGCGGCCTGGTGGCGAGCGGCTGACCCTTTATTTTATAAGCCGCTCGCTCGATTGTGATTTTGCGCTGTTCAAAGTCTATATCCGAGAATTTCAGCGCGACAAGCTCTCCACGCCGCGCTCCGGTAAAGATCGCGAGCTGGATCAGCGTCTGGAACTGTAAATCCTCGTTCTCCAGAGCCGCCAACATTTGAGCGGCTTCTTGCTTGGTGAAAATCTCGATCTTCGGGGCTTGGGCTTTCGGCAGCGTGAGCCGCTCGACCTTTGCGGGGCTGTCCGAGATAAGCCCCAGCTTCACGGCTTGCTTAAAAATGGACTGCAACACCGTCAAGTATCGGCGAACGGTAGACGGCGAGAGCTTTTCCCCTTGTTCATTCGGCAAGCCGCTCCGCTTTTCTTTTGGTGCGGCGGCAAGCTGATTTATAAACTTCTGGATATGCGAGGGGTTAATGTCTTTGAGTTTCAAGTGACCGAGCGCAGGATTTATCAAGCTGTCGATTTTCAGCTTGTAAAATTCGTATGTTGCAGGTGAGAGCGTTTGTTTTGCAATCTCCAGGTATCTCGGAACGAAATCCGACAGCCGCATGCTCGAATTAGCCTCGCCGAAGTGCAAGCACTCGCTCTCGAACTCGTCCGCGAACCGTTGAGCGGCTTTTTCTGCTTGCTTCGCCGTCATCCCCTTTTCGGGCTTGTAGGACGTTGTAAACGGTTTGAGCCGCTTTCCGCTGCTGTCGTAGCCGTGATATACCCGGATCGTGTACGAAGTTATGTTACCGTTCTTGTCGCGGCGCGGGGTGATGTTAGCCATTTTCATCAGCTTCTTTCACAAATTTTGTGGCAATATTTGTCAAATCATCAATACAATCAAGAAAAGTTTGCGTTAATTTCCATTTTGTAAAATCTATCTCATTTTGTAGTTTACGAATATCATCATCTTTAGTTGAAAGGTAGAGCCTATGCTGCCCTTTTTTATATTCTTCCTCATACTTTTTGTCTTTTTGAATTACCAAATCAATAGCCTTAGTCTTTTCAAAATATGTCAAAAGATAAGAATGTATTGCAAAAAAGGTAAATTCAAAATTATCTGATCCAATAAATAAGTTTATATCTTCGCTAACGGTTACAGGGTTGGTAGTATATTTTGTTCGTTGATGTAATTTATTTAATGCACTTATATTGTACACTGCTTCTTGCGTAAGCCCTGTATATTTACACACAGCTTGTAATTCCGGATTAGTGGTTTTGTTTGGAGTACGTCCAAGAAGATAATCTGTTGAAACTTTATATGCATCCGCAATTTTGCTTAGCGTATTGATATCTGGCGCTGTATTTCCCGAAAGCCAACGTCCGACATTTTGCCTTGATACACCAATCTTGTCAGCTACTTCTTGTTGAGTTGCTGTTCCTATCAATTTGCGAAAAATATCATTAAAAGGATTATCCTCTTTCTTGGGTCTGCCGCTTTTATTTTCATTCGTACTCATTTTTATACCGCCTTTGAACATATATTTGCATTTTTTAAGATCAACGAAAAATCTATTGCATTTTTGTTTTTCTTATGCTATAATCATTATAGCACAAAGATGTGCGAATGTCAAGCAAAAGTAAAATTTTATTTCAAAGGTGGTGAAAAATATGGAGATGTCTAATATTGAGAAAGCTGCTGAGATCCGCCGCGCTTATCAAAAGAAGTGGCGGACTGAGCATAAAGACCGTGTGAGCGAGTATAACCGCCGCTATTGGGAGAAAAAAGCGGAACAGCAAACCAATAACAGCAAGAAAACCGTCACGGAAAACTAAAAAGCCGCTCGGTGCTGGAACACCGAACGGCAAGACGGAACAAACAGACCACAAGACATAGGTTGAAAGCTCCACTAATATTATACCATATTCGACGGAGATTTTCAATCGGAAAGCGAGGAAATTTTGAAACTTTCTGAAATCATACCCATTGGACGAGCAAACGCTGTTTCTATGCACAGCTTATCCGTGCGGCTTGCCGTAAAGCCGCGCACATTGCGCTTGCTTATTCAGCGCGAACGCGAACAAGGCGCGCCCATCTGCTCCGACTGGGAACACGGCGGCTATTTTATGCCTGCCAACGAATGTGAAGCGCGGAGCTATTACCGCCAGCAGCGGAGCCGCATTAAATCAGCGAGAGCAGCTCTGAACGGTGTAACAAAGTATTTAAGGGAGGGAAACAGCTGCGATGAATGACGATATAAGAGTGCCGCGAATGCTGACGATCCGCGAGACTGCTGAACTTTTCAAGCTGCCTGTCCACTTCGTGCGCCAAAAGGTAAGCACCGGCGAGGTTGCGGCGGTTCGGGCAGGGCGGAAGTTTCTCGTTAACGTGGACAAGTTCGCCGAATATCTCAATAGCTGCACGGTACAGCCTGCCGAAACATCAGCTAGTGCCGCTCGTATCGAGCCTATAAAGTTTAGGTAGGGCGGTGCCGATGGGATTTGTAAAAATTTCTGATGATCTCATAAACTGGGCTTGGATTAGCGACCCTAAGACGGTTTACATATACGTTCGTTTACTTTTGGGAGCGGCATGGACTGAAACCGACTATCAGAATGTGCATTTAAAGCGTGGTCAGATTGCAATAACACAACGAGATTTTGCGGAAAAATGCGGCGTGACATATCAAGAACTTAGAACGATTTTAAATCGCTTGATATCAACGCAAAAAATAACGCAGTCAACAACGCACAAATTCAGCATAATAACGCTGACTGACTATGATTGTAACACACAGTCATTAACGCAGTTATCAACGGAAAATCAACGCGATAGCAACGCAATAACAACGCGATGTCAACGCAATAGTAACGCACCTACTTTATTATATACAGACGATAAGATAATCAGAGAGCAGAATACGCACGCGCGCGAGGCTCTGCCCGAATCCTTATCCTTTGAAAATGTCCGGCAGGCATATAATACCATCTGCGTAAGCCTGCCGCCGCTCGAATGCGATCTGACAATGAGGCATGCTCACCTTATCGGGCAGGCGCGTATAAGTCTGCGTGATGTGAGCTTTGAGGAATATTTTAAACGGGTTGAAAAGTCCGATTTTCTGACAGGGCGGACGGGTGGCAGTTTCAAAGCAAACTTTGATTGGCTGCTTAAGCCCGCAAACATCAATAAGGTCTTGTCGGGCAACTACGATTGTGCGTATACCGACACCACACAGGAGCGCCCAAAGGATTACAGCGGCTCTCTATGGGATTAAGGAGATGAGGTGAAGATGAATTTAACACAGTTTTTAGAACAGACCGCAGAGGCGGCAAGAAACTCAAATCCGCCTCAGAACGGGGACTATTGCGGAAGTGACGGACTTTTGTACTGCGGTAAATGCCATACACCGAAAGAGGTGCGATTAGAGCAATGGGGAAATATAATTCGACCGGCAATGTGCGAATGCGCAGAGCGGCAATATAAGGACGAGCTGCAGCAGCGGGAGCGTGAAAAGCTTTGGGAGCTGGCACGCGAACTGCGCCGCAAGGGGCTGACCGATACAGCATATTTTGATTATCGTTTCAGCAACGATGATAAGAGCCGACCCGAGATCACGCACAAGTGCAAAGCATATGCCGAGAATTTTGCTCAGATGTATGAGCAGAACAAGGGGTTGATTTTCATGGGCGGTGTGGGAACCGGCAAGACCTTTTTTGCCTGCTGTATTGCCAACGAACTTATGGATAACGGGCGCAGCGCGTGGGTCACTACAATGCAGCCGCTTTTGAGAGCGGCAAGCAGCTTTAACACCGCCGATCAGACATTTGAACGGCTCAAGGCGGTAGATCTGCTGGTGCTGGACGATTTCGGAACGACCGGCAGCAAATACTCCGAGCAGCTTTTTGAAATAATCGACACCAGATACCGCGCGAAAAAGCCGCTGATTATCACGACAAACCTTGACGCAAGGGATCTGAACACGACTGACGCTCCGCTTGACAGGCAGCGCATTTTTGACCGCGTAAGATCTATGTGCGCGGGTAAAAGCGAAAAGGGCAAGATAATCGTCGACGGCGAAACGCGGCGGAAATGACATATAATTTGACGGAAAGGTGGGATTTATATGCTTTGTCCTTTGAAAAAAGCGAACAGTGTTAGCTCGGGTTTATACAGTGTTAGTTCGTGTTTGTGCAGTGGAGAAAAGTGCGGTTTTTACTCACGCGGAAACCAGCAATGCGCATTTGCGTCGCTCGGTGATATCGCAAGCGAGATCACCGAGCTTAAATCAGCGCTGAACCACACCACAGAAACGCTTGACGATATGAATAAACGGCTTATTATGGTAGCCGCTGCGCTTATATGAAGTAAAAAATGCTCCGAAAGCTGACAGCTCCAAAGCAAATGTGGCGAGGAACTTTCCAAACTCTGAAACTTATGTTACACTTGTTACACCAAAAAACATATACCCCTTATGAAAATAAAAAATTTTATTTCAATGCAAAAAAATATTTTCACATAAGAAAAAACTAAAAAAGGTGTAACAGGTGTAACATATCGCGTAAAGCCGCATGAAAAAAGGTTTGCGCGTTACACCTTTGAGGTAACAAGCGGTAACAACGTGTAACATATTGAGGTGAATTATGACAGCAGATGAAATATACAAATACTACAATGAGCTCTCCGAATTTTGATGTAACACCTGTAACACCTAAACAGAGATACCCCCTATAAATTTTAAAAAAATATTTTTTCAACACAAAAAAATTCTCTATAAGAAAAAATCAAAAATGAGTGTTACAGGTGTTGCACATCTCGCGAAACCGCATTAAAAACGGGCTTACGCGTAACACCCTAACGTGTTACAGGGTGTTACGACTGTTACGACCAAATTCAGATACCCCTTTAAATTCCAATAGAATATTTTTTTGAATACAAGAAATATTTGCTTATAAGGAAAAACTCAAAAACGGTCGTTCGGTCGTAACATATCGCGTGAACCCTTTGTTAGTGCGTCTTTATCTGTTACGACCTATGTCGTAACAAGGTCGTACAAGTCGTAACATAAACTTTGCAGATAATTTCAAAAGGACATTACCCTTTGATATAATATAATTAAAAAAATTATTATTTATGGATTAAAATACAATAGCAAAGCCGACCGCCAAAAGAGGATTTTTTAGGCGATCCAATTAATATTAGCAAAATAAAGAATAAAAATTTTCTTAATTATATCATATAAACGGAGGGTTGTCAAGTGACCAATGAGCAGTTGGCGGAATTTATCCAGCGGGGCGACAATGATGAACTGTTGCCGCTCCTTTGGGATAAAACGCGGGATCTGATATACATGAAGTGCGGGCGATACTGGACGTTTTACGCGGCTAAGCTGGAGCGGCACGGGTATTCACTTGACGATTTGCGGCAGGAGAGCTATAATGCCCTTGTGTTCGCCGTTAAGGGGTACGACAGCACAAAGGGGTATAAGTTTACCATTTACATAAACTATGCCTTAAAACGCGTTATACGCAACCTTTTGGGCTGCGCGTCAGATGTTCTCAATCGGAGCGGCACAATGTCACTGGATCAGCCGATAGGAGAGGATAAGGAGGGCGGGGAACTGCTACTCGGCGATACCATCACGGACGGCAGTACAGCGGCAGCGTTTGAGGAAATAGAGGGGCAAGGGCAGTTTGTGCCGCTCCATCGGGCAGTGGACAGCTTATCGCGGGAGCTACGGGAAGTTATTCGTGAATATTATTTTGACGGGTTGAACTATCGGCAAATCGGAGAGCGGCACGGATACAGTAAGCAGCGCGCCCAGCAGATACACAACAAAGCTCTCCGCGAGCTGCGCAATAATCAGCTCCTGCGGGCACTCTCCGGTGAAGATTACGGATTTTACAGATCGCCCATACGGCACAAGAGCTTGGCAGCGTTCATCACGTCCGGCACGTCGGAAGTTGAGGACTATGTTTTTCACAAGCTGAATGGCTACCTGTAAAAATATCTTTTTTATGTTGGCGTTTTGCGGCAATTTCGCGCATTTGCTTTTGATTTGCAGATATTGCACAAAAATGCAAACATAAAAAAGGAGCCGATTATTTGTATGATCGTTCTGTAACATCACATGCCGCACACAGCAGGATAAAGCAGAAAATTTTTGCGGCTCTTTTTATGTTCGGATTATCTCGGACTTTTACGAATTATGGGGTGATTAGATGAACCATATTGAGGACAACGAACAAATTTGCCTTATGGAATGGGCGGCGGCACAATCGG
>CAJTMU010000076.1 GCA_910577365.1 uncultured Oscillospiraceae bacterium
GGACGCAATGAACCAAAGCTCCAAGATAATAAGCGACAGCGTTTCGGACGTTTCGTCGGTTATTGAGGAGCTGAACTCCATTGTTACCGAACTGGTTAATGCCGACAGAAAATAGGCTCTGGTAACGGTGAAGGTATTATTCGCAAAACAGCCGCCTGCTAAATGGGCGGCACAGTTTGTTTAGGGCTTTTGAGAAAAGAGCCGTATTATAACTTCGGCAATCTCCGCAAAAGCAGATTGATTTGGCAGCAATCATATGCTATAATAAGAACGGCAAATCGGATTTTGAAAGAGGTGCAATTATGTCATTGGAAAAAATTTATGATTATTTCCGCAATTATGATAAGCAAACTTATCAAGTAGTAGCTTGTATGGGAAATGAACCATCAGAGCAGGATATAAAGAACTTTGAAAATCAATATGGAATAAATCTTCCTGCTGATTTCAGGGAATTTACCATGTCCCCATTAGGCGGACTTTATATGGAAGTACGTGAAGAAATATGGCCGCGAGCTAAGCAATTTGATATAGGTCCATTTTGGTCATTTTGCCGCGGAATTATAGTCTATGGGATTGCCAAAGAAATACCTGAATTTCTTGATATCCGTGCAAAGACGAAAGAGCTGCATAATGACGGCTTTACCGATTTTATTCCGTTCTTATCAATCATAGGAAATGGTGATGAAATATTCTGTTTTGATAAGGACAATAAGGTTGTCCTGCTTGAGCTTGACTACTATACGGCAGGAGATGCTACACCGATTGAGGGATCTTTTTCAGACTGTTTATTAAAGCAGATTGAGGAACTGGAGGAACGGAAAAACAGGAAAATCGGGGGAGAGAATAAAACCAGTTAATTCCGGTTTAAAGTGTTTATTTAAGCTGATTTATTTAAATTTAAATTTTCCGCGACCCGCCTGAATATACAACACTTTGCTTCGCTGCATGTTGTATATTCAGGCTCTTGTGAGAAATTTCCTGCGTCAACTTTGCGTTGCAAAAACTTTTTCTACAAGCTGATTGCCGCCCATAAAGTGGGCGGCAATTTCAGACGTTTCTTTTACTTATCTTTCCTATGGCAAAAAATCCCGCAAAAACCACGATGTTCACGCACACTATGCTTGCTCCGCAGGGAGTATCCGCGGCATATGAAATTATCATTCCCGCTATAAAAGTAACCACCGCTATGACCGCCGAACAAATCGTTACGGAACGGAAGCTTCTGAAAACCCTCATCGAACACAGCGCGGGAAAAATTATCAAGCTGGATATCAGCATGCTTCCCATCAGCCGCATTCCGATAACAATTGTCACCGCCGTAAGCAGCGCTATCAGCATATTGTAAAGATTCGCGTTTATCCCTGTCGCGCGGGCAAAGCTCTCGTCAAAGGTTATCGCGAATATTTTTGTGTAGAAGAACACGAACATTGCCAGCACCACCGACGCAAGTATAACGCTCACCACAACGTCCGAGCCGCTTACGGAAATAATACTGCCGAAAAGATAGCTGTTGATGTCGATATTCATTCCGCTCGATACAGAGACCGCCATAACTCCCACGGCAAGCGCCCCCGTGGATATCATCGCGATAGCCGCGTCGCCCTTAATTTTTCCGTTTGAGGAGAGCCTCAGCAATATGAACGCCGCAAGTATAACCACAGGAATAGCGACCGCCATCGGCGCGAGGTTCATCACCGTAGCAACCGCAAGCGCACCAAATCCAACGTGTGAAAGCCCGTCGCCTATCATCGAAAACCGCTTAAGCACAAGGCTTACTCCAAGCAGCGCCGCGCACAGCGAAACCAGAATACCCACCACAAGCGCTCTTACCAGAACGGGGGCGGAAAATATCTCCCCTATCACATCAGCCATTGACCGACCCTCCCGTCACAAAATCCGAAACATCGCTTTGAATAAATTCGTCGGTCGTGCCGAAAAACCAACTGTCCGACTTCAAACAGAGGATATGGCTTGCGTATTTCAGCGCCGCGGATATGTCGTGAGTTACCATGATAATGGTAACCCCGCTTTTGTTTATGTCTCCGATAAGGCTGTAAAGCTCCGCGGTGACCATCGGGTCAAGCCCCGACACAGGCTCGTCCAGCAAAAGCAGCTTTCTTGTGGCGCAGAGCGCTCTCGCAAGCAGCACACGCTGCTGCTGACCGCCCGAAAGCTCACGGTAGCTGCGCTTTTTAAGACCGGCTATACCGAGCCGCTCCATATTTTCCGCCGCAAGCGTCTTTTCCCTGCGTGAATAAAACGGCTTTATCCCCCGAGAATTAAGGCAGCCCGATATAACCACCTCTCCCACTCCCGCGGGAAAATCCCGCTGAGCACCTGTCTGCTGCGGCAGATAGCCTATTTCCCGCCGTTTAAGACCGTCCCCCAGCTCCAGACTGCCGCTTTCGGGCTTTTTAAGGGATAACAGCGCCTTAATCAGCGTGCTTTTCCCAGAGCCGTTCTCTCCCACTATACAGAGATAATCCCCGCCGTTCACCTCAAACGACAGTTCCTTTATCACCGTCATATTTTCATACGACAGCGTCAGATTTTCCGTTTTAATAAGCGCCATACCTACCTCGCTGCCAATACCGAATTATCTGAGCATATACAAAAACTTTTCGTAATCCTCCACATAATATCTGATATTTGTTCTGCCTTTTTCTATAATCTTGTGCCCCTCGGCTTCCAGCAGCCTTTTCTGCTCCGCCGTGCCTCCTGGGTATTTCGGGTTAAGTTCCCCGTTAGCTTTGAGAGTTCTCCAGTACGGGGTGATGTCCGTCTCCCGCTGAAAAGCCGCCCACGCGGCTATCGAGCAGAATATCCCCGCGGTGATGGGATCGGTGAAATCCGCGTTGTTTTTCGCGGCAAAATGCTCCCGTATCTCCCCCACCGTTATGACCTTGCCCTCGGGAACAAGCCTCATTACCGCGTCATAGTCCCGCGGCGGCGCGAAATACATTCGCTTTCCGCCATACTTTTCAATGCTCTTTTCGTCGGTTATCTCAACTATCTTGGGCATATCTTTATCGTCCGCAAGCATTTTGTTGAAATCCTTTTTGTTTTCTCCCGCCATTTTTCAAACTTCCTTTCACGGTTTTTTGAGAGCGCTTTTATGCTCTCCCCATATTTTACCGCGATATAAAAACAAACGCAATGAGACGGTTTTATTTTTTATGAATCTTATAAAACTCTTTAAGCTCCGCTTTTCTCTCGGGAGGGATATCCGTTTTTTTCAGCCCGCGGACAGCACCCTCAAGCGCAAGCAGCCTGTGTATGCATGCGCTCTCGTCTATCTTTTGTATTTTAAGCCATGCCATTTCCGCGCCCAGCTACGCAAGCTGGTCAGCGGTAGTTATTACAACCTCGTTAAGCTGTTTCTCAACCACCGCGCCAATATTGGGTAGCTTGGATAATTCACCCATTACAAAACCTCTTTCAACATTTTATAATTCCTCCGCATAAGAGAAACATAGGTCTCCCCCGCTGCAAAATCTTCTGCGGTGATATTGTGGCAGGTATGGAATTCCTCCGCGCCTATCCCTTTTTCCGCCGCGAGAGTGTCGGCAAGCTTATGGTTGGACAGCTCTATGTAAAAAACCGTCCTCACCGCGTCCCCGTCCAGCTTGTTCAGCAGAAAGCCTATCGTTCGCGCCGACGGCTCTGTCTCGCTGCCGCAGCCCGGAAAAGCCGCACAGTAATTCAGTCCGTACTCCCTGAAAAAATACAGCAGCGGAAATCTGTCTCCGAACACGAAATAACGGCTCTCACCATCAAGAAGCTGTTTAAAATCGCTGTCCAGCTCGTTTATCTCACCTATATATTTATCCGTCGCGTCGCTGTAAAGCTCCTTGTTCTCAGGGGCAATCTCCACTGCAGCAGATTTTATGCTCTCCACTATTTTCACCGCGTTTTTCGGCGAAGTCCAGATATGCTCGTCGTATTCCGCTCCGTCCGTTTTCTCATGCTCATGCGTTTCCTCTTCCATACCCTCAATGTGTTCTTCCTCCAAAGCCTCAACAACGTCCATCATGCACAGCGTCCTTACTCCCTCCGCCGCCTCGAGTATGCCCTCGACCCAGCTGTCCGACTCGCCGCCGTTGAAAATAAACAAGTCGCAATCGTTTATTTTCACTATATCCCGCGCCGTGGGGTCGTAGGTGTGGCTCTCCGTACCGGGCTTCAGCAGCATTGTCACCTCCGCGGTATCGCCGAAAACCTGCCGCGCGAAATCATAAGCGGGGAATATGGTCGTTACCACCGAAAGCTTTTCACTCAGCTTCTCCGAACTCTCACCCTTGCCTGCGGAACAGCCGCACAGCATTATCAGCGCCGCAAGCAGCGCCATCAACCTTTTCATTTATCCTCCTTTTGGGCTCTGCCGCAGTCGCCGCACAAGCCGTAGATAACCGTTTTTCCTATATCCACGAAAAAATCGTGACTGCCCTCTATATGCCGCTTCATGTCCGACATAAATTCACAGTCCATATGAATTATTTTCTGGCACTTCTCGCATTTCAAGTGGAAATGGCTCGAGCATTCCTCCGACTCGTTTAACTGATAGGAAGCTCCGGTTTTTCCGTCGGTAAAACGCTTCAATATGCCCTGATCGGCTAATCGCGAGAGGGTTCTGTATACCGTGGCCTCGCCCACGGATATCCCCCCGTTTTTTATCAGCTCCTTGGCGGTGAAGCAGGTGCCGCGGTGCTTGTTGAAAAATTCCACTATCTCGTCGCGCTGTCTGGTGTTGTAGTTGTTTACCGCCATGAACGGCTCACCTCCGCGAAATTGATTTTGATTTTCAATTTCATATTATAGCACATTTTTTTTAAAAATGCAAGGGCTTTTTAAATTTTTTTGAATGCCGCTCGGTTGACAACAATACCGCACTATGCTATAATTGTTAAAAAAGCTGTATGAAAGGGTAGGCGGCAAATGAACATCTGCGAGGACAATGACGGGAACATTTTCGTTTCCTTTGAACACACCGACGAAGCAATGCTTACCGAAAATCCGCTGCTTACGCACTGTCTTGCCATAGTGAAGCTGGACAGTGACTATCTTCTCGGTTGGAACAAATGGCGAGGAAGATACGAGATATTCGGAGGCTGTATCGAAAAGGAAGAAACCGCGCGGGAATGTATTGTAAGGGAATGCGGCGAGGAGCTTGGACTGTGCGGTATCGAGCCTGAATATCTGGGCGCGATGAAATTTCTGATGAAGCCCGATTACTTCTCCCCGATAGAAAGAACGGAGTACGGCGGTCTGTATGGAATAACTCTTCACGGCATGCGCGTTTCGGATATATACGAACAAATAAAAGATAAAGAGGAGATCGTCAAACTCGCGCTGTACAGTCAAATTAAGGGCATTGAGCCGATAGCGGAAATTGACGAGAAACTATTGGAGTATTACACCTGATAACCAAACTAACGGATACATTAAAATTTTGAAGTGAAAGGCTTGGCTATGAAAGATAACGACGATTTGAGCCGCTTTATTGACGCGCTGAAAAAGCGTGAGGAAATTCTATTGAAAGAGCAATCGATAAGAAAATACAACAAGTATTTTGATATAAAAACGGAATGTGCGCACAGACTTATCGAGCAGAACCGTCAGGACGAATTGCTGCCGTATCTTGAAAGCGACAGCGTATCAATACGTGCCGACGCTGCCGGAGTTTTGTTTAACCGTTATCCCGAAAAATGCAGGGAAGTGTTGAAAAAATCAGCGAAATGACGGTCGAGGACGGGCTTCCAGAGCAATTTGTCATTGTGGCTGCCACAGCGTACAGCAATTTAAAATACGGTATTCCAAAGGATTACCCATAAGTAGGGAGGAAAAATATGGCTGAATTAAACTCAATGATAAACATCGGCGGGGAGATGGCTTTCAAGCTGAAAAGCGTCGGGATAGATACTTGTGAGGCGCTTATTGAAACAGGCTCGAAGCGAGCTTTCATTAAGCTGAAAGCGGCGTATCCCAACGTCTGCCTTGTACATCTGTACGCATTAGAGGGCGCTGTGCGAAACACCGAATTTAACAATCTTTCCGAAGACAAGAAAAAGGATTTGAAGCGATTCGGCGACGCTCTTAAAGAGAGCGGGAAAACTATCGGGAAAACCGTTGCGGTAACTGTGGACAGACCGCTCGGCAGCTATCACCCCGAGCACAAGGATATGTACTACCCGTTGAATTACGGCTACATAGAGGGAATAACCGCGCCCGACGGCGAGGAGCAGGACGCGTATATACTCGGAGTTGACCATGCCGTGGAAAAGTTCACGGGCAAAATAATCGCGGTTATACACAGATTTGACGATGTTGAGGAAAAATGGGTGGTGTGCCCCGAAAATCTTTTCTTCAACAAAGAGGAGATAGCTGAGCTTGTTGAATTTCAGGAGAAATTTTATGACTCCGAAATTATAATGTGACCGCAGATACGGGGCTGTTAGGAACAGCTGCCCGACCGCCGCAGGGCTTGTTTCGGCTTCCGCTCGGAACATCTCTAAGCAGCAGGCTGCCCGTATGCCAACGCGGTTTTCAATCATTGGTTGAATATTCCGCAACTAATTGATAATTGAAATCCATCTCATTTTCTGCTATATTATAATTACACCGGTGAACAAAAAACAGGAAATGAGGTACGCAATATGAAATTGAACATAGGCAGCAAAATACACGAACTCAGAAAAGAAAAGGGCGTTTCCCAGGAAACACTTGCGGCGGCGCTAGGCATAACCGGACAGGCGGTCAGCCGCTGGGAAGCGGGCGGCAGTTATCCCGACATGGAGATGATACCCGCTATCGCAAACTATTTCGGCATTTCGATCGACGAATTGTTTGGATACAAGTCCGACCGAGATGTTAAAATCGACGCTGTAATTGAAAAGGTGAACTCTTACCATATCGGCGGACGCGGAGACGATGAATGGGTAGACGATTGTCTTGCGGTAATCCGCGAGGGACTTGTCGAATTTCCCCGGAACGAGCGGTTACTGATAACCCTTGCGGAAACCCTGAGCGAAGCGGGCTGGCGCAGGCACAAAGAATGGGTCTATTATGACGGCGAGGGCTTTATGCGGCACGATTACGACATACACAGGAAAAACGAATACTGGAGCGAGTCGATAAAGATATGCGAACGGCTCGTAACCTCCGCAAGCGATAATACTATTGTCACTCGGGCAACATGTATACTTGTCATGCTTTACAGAAATCTGGGCGAGAATGACAAAGCTGTAATCTGCGCCGAACGTATGCCCGAAATCGGTCATTGCCGTGAAATGCTGCTTTCACGGGCTGCCGACGGCAAACGGGAAGCCGCGTATATCGGCGATCTGCTTCTTAAAATGGCAAGCCGCTTTTCACAGCAGCTGGTATACGGATTGATAAACAACGTTCACCATTTCGGCAGCGATATGCCTATCCAAAAGATAAAGGGCGCTATCTCGCTGTTTGACCTTTTGTGCGACGACGGAAATTAAGGCGAGTACAACGGCAATCTGATCCAGCTCAACCTGTATCTTTCAAGACTGCAATGGGAACGCGGCTATCACGATGAAGCCTTCGAGTCGCTTGATAAAGCGCTGGATCACGCTCATGCGCTTGAAGCTATGCTTGACGGCGGGGAGCACTATTTTACCGCTCCGCTTATAAAATTTGTAAAGTGCGCGTCCGGCGAACCAGAAAGGATAGCGGAGAGGCTGCCTCAAGACTGGCCCATGTGGACAAATCCCGATTACAGTCAGACAGAAAAGGAGATAAAAGCCGACCCGAGATGGGATATGTGGGTAAGGAAATGCGAAGAAAAGCAGTAATCGAGTAGTCGTGGAACAATGTATTGCTTACTGTTATTGCCTTTTGTAAGCATTTGTTTTCATTTCGCGCGCTTTCGATAAAACACCGCTTATTAAAATCGAGGCAGGGCTGCGGCTCTGCCTCGGCGGTATATTTATTTGTGAAATATTCCCATAGGGTCTTGATTTTTTGGGGAAAAAGATGTATAATTATTACAATAGAGCTTGGGGCGGTATGCCGTACCAAGCCGACAAAATAATTTTACGGAGGAAAAAGAAATGGCAGAAATACTTATTGAGACTTCGGCGCGTCACGTTCACGTTACGCAGGAAACGCTGGAGATACTTTTCGGAAAGGGAGCGTCGCTGACGAAGAAAAAAGATCTTTCCCAGCCTGGACAGTATGCCTGTGAGGAGAGAGTAACGGTTGTGGGTCCGAAAAAGGAGCTTGCAAACGTGAGCATTCTCGGTCCCTGCCGCGGCGCTGATCAGGTGGAGCTGTCCGCTACCGACGCGCGCTCGATCGGTCTTGGGATAGATATACGCGAGAGCGGCGACGTTGCGGGAACTCCCGGGTGCACTCTGCGCGGTCCCGCGGGCGAGGTAACCATTAAAGAGGGCGTTATCGTGGCTAAGCGTCATATCCATATGATACCCGAGACCGCTGAAAAGCTTGGCGTCAAAAACAAGGACGTGGTTTGGGTAAAGGCTGTAACCAACGGAAGAACCGCAATTCTGGGCGACGTTGTTGTCAGGGTAAGCGATAAATTCGCCGACGCAATGCACATAGACACAGACGAGTCCAACGCGATTGGCGCGGCTCCCGGGCTTATGGGCGAGATAATCAAGGAGTTATAATGGGATTATTTAAGAAAAAAGAGGAACACCACCCATTTGATCCTCTTCGGCTCGTATTGGAGAGTATCCGCGACGGCGTTGAAACAAAGGCGGAAATAGACGGTGATACCATATACTGCCCCGAATGGAATATAAGGATAATACCGCAGGCGGAACAGGTGACTGAAAACAGCGCCCTGCTGAATTTCTATCTGACCAATCCCGAATGGGATGAAACGCTGTACGAATGCTGCGTAGGCATGGGCGGCGATACCCGCACCGCGATAGGTATGGCGTGCGGTTCTTTCCTGTTCTCGTTTATGCAGGGAATAGCGCAGATGCAGAACCGCACCAATTTTGAAGCACTGAAAAGCTCTTTCGCGGGAAAGGCTCACCGCTGGAAGGTGTATAAAAGCAATATTGTCGGAATGGGCGAAGATGTGGGCGATATAACGGCGAACCATTCCGCGTATTGGGATCTGCTTAAGGAGCATATTATCAAGCGGCTCGGCAATCAGAGCCTGTGCTACGTCAAGATATATGCGGCGAAAACCCCGAGCGAGGTGACAGGCGAATGCCGTATTGACGACATAAAGAGCGAAGAATTGAGCAACATTGTTGCCGACTTTATAAAAGACTGGGACGTGAAGAATTTCGCTTCACACAAGCAGTTTTTCTTTATAAGGCAGGACAACGACACGCTGCTGCCGAACCCCTATTCGGGGAACGCGGGCAGAGAACTGCTCAAAAGCTGCGTCAAGACCGCGATAGATATGTTTATCGAGGCAAACAACACTGGGGAATACGACGATATATGCGACAATATAAAGCGCGCAATGGACGACTGTGTGCTCGCAGAGGAATGCTATATGTTTATTCCCGAGATTTGCGCGGAAAATGCCTTTAATGCTGCGTCGTATGAAGAGTATGTGATTCTCGGAAGCTCAAAGGATAGTGTCTACAAAAATCAACTGTCGGACTTCTATCCCATAAACAGCGCAATATTCACGCTGTTTGACGAAGGAGTTTACGGCGACAAGACAAACGAGGTATATAAAATACTTATTGGGGCAAGCGCCATATGCGGCTCCATTAACAAGCTTCTGGAAAACGGCGGAAAAATAGAGGACGGTAGAATAACAGCACTGTGCTTTATGACCTCGGAGGAGTTTGAAATCAGATAAACATATATAAGCGCCGCCCCATTAAACGGGGCGGCACTGTTATTCCGTCGTTACGGATTTAGCAAGATTTCTGGGCTTGTCGGGATCTATGCCGCGCAGAACTGAGGTGTAGTATGCTATAAGCTGCAGCGCCGCCGCCGTCGGAAGCGGTATCAGCATATCCTCCAGAACCGTGTCAAGCTCCAGCCTTATGTCAACGGATTCGGGGCTGAACACCGTTTCTTTGCGGCAGATTACAATAATAAGCGCGCCGCGGGATTTTACTTCCTCCATGTTGCTGATAGTCTTTGCAAGCACCCCTGATTGAGTGGCTACGGTAATAACAGGTATCTTATCCTCTATAAGCGATATCGTTCCGTGCTTAAGCTCTCCCGCCGCATAAGCCTCAGAGTGAATATAGGTTATCTCCTTAAGCTTCAGAGAGCCTTCAAGCGACAGTGCGTAGTCAAAGCCGCGCCCGATAAAAAACAGATTTTCCGCATTCACAAGCTGAGACGCGATAAACTGACATTCGTCCTTATTATCAATAATATCCTTTATCGCCTTCGGAGCGTTCTCAAGCTGCAATGTAAGACGCTTAAGCTCCGCTTCATCAATCATGCCGCGGGCAAAAGCAACGCGAAAAGCAATAAGATACAGAGCGGTTATCTGCACCGTATACGCTTTTGTTGAGGCTACCGCAATCTCCGGACCCGCGGGAGTATGTATGAACATATCCGCTTCGCGGGCTATGGCGCTGTATTTCACATTGACTATTGCAAGTGTTTTTGCCCCCATCGCTTTTGACAGCTCCAGACTCGCTTTTGTGTCGGCGGTTTCGCCGGATTGGGAAACAACTATTACCAGATCGCCCTCGCCCACTATCGGGTTCATATATCGGAACTCAGAGGCGACCTCCACTGTTACGGGTAATCTTGCCAGCCTTTCAATGGCATATCTTCCCACCATTCCTGCATACATTGCCGTTCCACAGGCTACCACGAATATGCGCTTCACGCCGCGCAGGAAGTCATCCGTAAGACCTATATCGGAAAAATCGGGCATTCCGTCCCTAACGGCAGAGTCCAGCATTTTCCTCACCACATCGGGTTGTTCGTGTATCTCCTTAAGCATATAGTGGGGATAGCCGCATTTCTGAGCCTGCTCAACGTCCCACTCAGCAACGCTGACCTCTTTTTCCACGGGAAGCCCGTGAACATCAAAATAGCTGATATTACGACCATCCATGCAGACTATCTCGTCGTCGCCGAGCAGCACATAGTTTTTAGTGTATTTCAGAAACGCGGGAATATCCGAGCCGATAAAGTATTCCCCCTGCCCTATTCCGACAATAAGCGGGCTTTC
>CAJTMU010000077.1 GCA_910577365.1 uncultured Oscillospiraceae bacterium
CGCTTCCGAAATGACCTCGCGGTCGTTAGCCATTATCTGCTGAGGCTGTGACAGGCGCATTACGCGGTTGTTCTGTACGTGAAGCACCTCCATGTCCTTGTCAAACCGCCCGCTGCATATCCTCATAAACGCTATTCTGTCGCGGTGAGCCTTGTTCATGTTTGCCTGTATCTTAAAAATGAACGCGGTAAAATCTTCGTCGAAAGGGTCTACTGTTCCATCAACGGTATTTCGGGGCAGGGGAGAGGTGGTCATTTTGAGGAAGTTTTCAAGAAACGGTTCAACGCCGAAGTTGGTGAGAGCCGAGCCGAAGAAAACGGGCGACAGCTTGCCTTGGTTAACCAGTTCAATGTCAAACTCCTCGCTTGCGCCGTCCAGAAGCTCCACGTCCTCCGAAAGGGTCTCGTAGTTGTTCTGACCTATGACCTCCGCAAGGCTCTTGTCCGCAAGATCAACCTCAGTTGCGGCGACCTCGCGTGTGCCGTTGTTAGCCTCAAATGAGATTATGCGGCGGTTTGCGCGGTCATAAACACCTTTGAACTCCTTGCCCGAGCCTATGGGCCAGTTTACGGGATAGGTCTTTATCCCAAGCTCGTTTTCTATCTCGTCCAGCAGCTCGAAAGGGTTGCGGGACTCCCTGTCCATCTTGTTGATAAAGGTGAATATCGGTATGTTTCTCATCACGCAGACCTTGAACAGCTTGCGGGTCTGGTTCTCAACACCCTTTGCGGCGTCTATGACCATTACCGCGCTGTCCGCCGCCATAAGCGTGCGGTAGGTGTCCTCCGAGAAATCCTGATGCCCGGGGGTGTCGAGAATATTTATGCAGTAGCCCTCATAGTTGAACTGCATTACCGACGATGTAACGGAGATACCGCGCTGCTTTTCTATCTCCATCCAGTCGGAAACGGCGTGTCGGGCGTTTTTCTTGCCTTTTACCGCGCCCGCAAGCGAGATGGCTCCCCCGTAAAGGAGAAATTTTTCGGTAAGAGTGGTTTTGCCCGCGTCTGGGTGCGAAATTATCGCGAAAGTCCTGCGGCGCTCTATTTCATGTTTTAAATCAGCCATTTTATGTTTCCTTTTCTATATAAAATTGTTTGATGATCATACGGTATAAAAAAGGTCGTTCCCGTCAAAATATTAAATTTGAAAATTTTTCGCCCAATCCGATACGGCTTATTCCGCGAAACGGAATATGCGTGTCGGGCTTTCTCAAAAAATTTTCGAATTAATATTGCGCTGAACAACATTTTCTGCGGTTTGGGTATTAAGGTTTCGCTAAATTCATTTTAAATCGTTCCTTTCATTTTGCACATATAAAATTATTATAAAATATTTTCCTGCGCTTGTCAAGGATATTTTTCCCAATTTGCGGAAAAATTTTATCATGAAAGCGTATGTTTTTTTTGAAAATACTTGACAAATCCGCCGTTCATGTGTATAATATATTTGTGAACGTTTCTTTTCCGTTAAAGGAGTTTTTATGGACAGGGATAAATTTGAGTTGAGATCGGAATATAAGCCCACGGGAGACCAGCCCGAGGCGATTGCCGCGCTGAGCGAGGGGGTTCTGCGCGGCGACAAAGAGCAGACGCTGCTCGGTGTGACAGGTTCGGGCAAGACATTCACAATGGCGAATATCATTGCGAACGTGAACAAGCCGACTCTTGTGCTGGCACATAACAAAACTTTGGCGGCGCAGCTCTGCGCGGAGTTTCGCGAGTTTTTTCCAAACAACGCCGTGGAATTTTTTGTAAGCTATTACGATTATTATCAGCCCGAGGCATATATTCCGTCTACTGACGCTTATATAGAAAAGGACAGCGCGATAAACGATGAGATAGACAGAATGCGTCACTCCGCCACTGCGGCGCTTGCGGAGCGGAGGGACGTTATTATTGTGTCCAGCGTTTCCTGCATCTACTCGCTCGGAAGTCCCGAGGATTACCGTTCCAATACGCTTTCGCTGCGGCAGAATCAGGAGATATCGCGCGACGAGGTGATGGCAAAGCTGATAGATATGCAGTACGAGCGCAACGAGCTGAATTTCGTGCGCAATAAGTTCCGCGTAAGGGGCGACACGGTGGAGATATTCCCCGCGGGCGGAACAAACGAGACCGCAGTGCGGGTGGAATTTTTCGGCGACGAGATAGACCGCATAAGCGAGTTTGAGGTGATAACGGGCAACGTGCGCTCCACAATACTGCACTGCATGATATTCCCCGCCTCGCACTACATCATCGGCAAGGAGAAGATGGACGAGGCTCTGGCGGAGCTTAAAAGCGAGCTTGACGAGCGGATAAAATACTTTACCGACAACAACAAGCTGATAGAGGCGCAGCGCATAGAGCAGCGCACCCGTTACGACATGGAAATGCTGGCGGAGATAGGAATGTGCAAGGGTGTTGAGAATTATTCGAGAGTTCTCGCGCGCCGTCCGCCGGGGAGTATCCCGATAACGCTGCTTGACCACTTTCCCGAGGATTTCCTTATGCTGGTGGACGAGAGCCACGTCACGCTGCCGCAGGTGCGCGGAATGCACGGCGGCGATGTGGCGAGAAAAAGAAACCTTGTGGATTACGGCTTCAGGCTGCCCTGCGCCTACGACAACCGCCCGCTGGATTTCGACGAATTTTACGACAAAGTTAATCAGGTGATATTCGTTTCGGCTACCCCTGGAGAGTTTGAGCGGGAGCGCTCCACACAGATAGTGGAGCAGGTGATACGCCCGACGGGTCTGCTCGACCCCGAAATTGTTGTGAAACCCACAGAGGGGCAAATCGAGGATCTTATTTCCGAAATAAACACAAGGATCGCCAAGAAGCAGCGGGTTCTGGTAACCACCCTCACCAAGAAAATGGCGGAGGATCTTACGGATTATCTGGACAAGGCGGGGATAAAGGTGCGGTATATGCACCACGATGTTGACACGATGGAGCGCATGGAGATAATCCGCGACCTGCGCGCGGGCGAGTTCGACGTTCTGGTGGGAATAAACCTTCTTCGTGAGGGTCTGGATATCCCCGAGGTGTCGCTGGTGGCTATCCTCGACGCGGACAAGGAGGGCTTTCTGCGGAGCGAAACGAGCCTTGTGCAGACCATAGGGCGTGCCGCCCGAAACGCGGAGGGTACCGTAATAATGTACGCGGACAGCGTTACAAGGTCTATGGAGCTTGCGATAACCGAAACTCTGCGCCGCCGCGAGATACAGCAGCGCTATAACGCCGAGCACGGGATAATCCCCAAGACCATTATAAAGGATATCCGCGACGTTCTGGAAATAACCAGAAAGGAAGCGCGCGGCAAGAAGGGCAAAAAGGACGTCAAGTGGCTGCCGAGAGCGGAGCGCGAGAAGCTTATCGCGCAGTATACCGTCGAAATGAAAAAGGCGGCGAAGCTGCTTGATTTTGAGCACGCGGCGTATCTGCGCGACAGGATAAGAGAATTGCAGGAGTAAGAAATATGTATATCGCCGATAATATAATCAGGGACAGATTGAAAAAAGTGTACTTCATATGGGGAAGAGGAAAAACCACCGTTTCTGACAGGCTTCGCGATAAATTTGGATTTTATGTTTACCGTACGGACGACAGCAGAGATTATCATCGTAAAGACGCCAGCCCCATTTATCAGCCGTATATGTGCTATGATTTTGAAAAGGAATACGGCGTAAAGGACTTCTGGGCGCTGCCTCAAAAGGTTATCGGCGAGAGGGAAAAGCATTTCCTTGCCGAAGTGACGCCCATGTTCGTTGCTGATATGATAGTTTTATCGGAAAAGCACGATGTGATAATATGTGAGGGCGATATTGATTATGAAGCGATAATTCCCGTTGCTGCTCATGCGGTTCATTTGTGTAATCGCGGAACAAATTTTGACTTCTTCAACCGTCCGGATCATGCAAATCTTGATTCGATTAAAAAGCGAAGCGATCTGTCCGAATCCGAAAAGGAAAGTATCATTAAAAACGCGTACGGTTCCGTAGGCGGGAATGAGGGAATTATACCGGAATGGGTAATCAGGCACGGCGTTAAGAATATTATGTGGGATGACAAAACAGGCGTTGAACAAACAGTCTCGGAGGTCGAAAAGTATTTTGGATTTTCGGAGGCAGTTTAATGACAAAGGCATATTTTGTTCGCCATGCGCAGCCGAACATAAATAACCATGACGATATGACGCGTGAGCTTACCGAAAAGGGACTTGCCGATACGGCGCTTGTAACGCGGTTTCTTTCGGATAAGGATATTTCCGCGGTACTGTCCTCGCCTTATAAAAGGGCGGTTGATACGGTAAAGCCGTTTGCGGAAAGCGCGGGGCTTAAGATGGAGATTGTTCCCGATTTCAGGGAGCGCGGCATAGATAATGTGTGGATAGAAGATTTCAACTCATTCGCGCAGCGGCAGTGGAGCGATTTCGACTATAAGCTGAGCGGCGGGGAATCGCTCCGCGAGGTGCAGCACAGAAACATTTCCGCGCTGGAAGCGGCGTTAAAGCGTCTTGAAAATAGAAATTTCGTTGTCGGCAGCCACGGAACGGCTCTCAGCACTATAATAAATTACTATGACCCGAAATTCGGATATGAGAATTTTGAGGAGATAAAGCCGCTGATGCCCTTTGTGGTATGCTTTGAATTCAATAACAATAAATTTGTTACATACACAAAGCATGACTTTTCAATTGAACGGCGTATAAAAAGTTAATGGGCGTTTAAGAAAATATCAACATAACGCCCACGCAGGAATTTTCCGCAAGCCGATTTGAAAGCAGAGTCCGCAAAGCGGGAGGAGCTTTCAAATTGAGGCTAACGGAGTTTTCGGCAAAGCCGAAAACGGAGTGGTGCGGAAAATTCAAATTTAAATAAGGAGAACAAATGAAATGGCGAACGATAAAATCATTATCAAGGGAGCGCGCGAGCATAACCTTAAAAATATCGATGTGGAACTTCCGCGGGATAAACTCATTGTTATGACGGGTCTTTCCGGTTCGGGAAAATCCTCTTTGGCGTTTGACACGATATTCGCGGACGGACAGCGTCGCTATATGGAGAGCCTGTCCTCCTACGCGAGAATGTTCCTCGGGCAGATGGAAAAGCCCGATGTGGACAGCATAGATGGTTTGTCGCCCGCTATCTCGATAGACCAGAAGACCACCTCAAAAAACCCGCGCTCCACAGTCGGAACGGTCACCGAGATATACGACTATCTGCGCCTTATGTACGCGCGGATAGGTGTGACGCACTGCCCCGTGTGCGGGCGCGCCATCAAGCAGCAGACCATCGACGAGATTGTGGACAGGGTGATGGAGCTTCCCGAAAAGACCAAATTCCAGGTGCTCGCTCCCGTGGTAAGAGGACGCAAGGGCGAACACAAAAAGGAGTTCGAGGCGGCTCGGAAATCGGGCTTTGCGAGAGTCAGGGCGGACGGCATAACCTACGACCTGTCGGAAAATATTCCGCTGGAAAAGAACAAAAAGCACTCTATCGAGATAATAGTAGACCGCCTTGTAATCAAGGAGGGCATAAAGACGCGTCTTACTGACAGTATTGAGACCGCCGGCTCGCTCACGGGCGGACTGGTCTATATCGACGTTATCGACGGCGAGGAGCTGCACTTTTCCCAGAGCTACGCCTGCCCCGAGCACGGCGTGAGCATTGAGGAGCTTGTGCCGCGCATGTTCTCATTCAATAACCCGTTCGGCGCGTGTCCGAAATGTACGGGCATAGGCTGCTCGCGCAGGATCGACCCTTCGCTGATAATGCCGAACATGAGCCTTTCCATAAAGGAGGGCGGCATTAAGTCATCGGGTTGGAATTACGCGGAGGGAACTATCGCCGCCATGTATTTTGACGCGCTTGCGGAAAAGCACGGCTTCAGCGTGGAGCAGCCGCTTTCCGAGCTGCCCGATAAGGCTCTGGACGAGCTTCTTTACGGCACGAACGGCGAGAAGATACTAATAAAGCGTCCGCGCAGTCAGGGCGGCGGGCAGTTCTACACCGATTTCGAGGGCGTTATCCGCAATATGGAGCGCCGCTATAACGAGACCTCCAGTCAATATTCACGCGATACTCTGGAGGAATACATGAGCGACGTGGAGTGTCCCGAGTGTCATGGCGAAAGGCTAAATCCCGCCGCGCTTTCGGTAACGGTCGGCGGCAAGAACATCAGCGAGTTCTGCAAGATGTCCATCACCTCGGCGCTGGATTTTATCGGCGGTCTGGAGCTTTCGGAGCGGGATAAGATGATAGCCGACAGGATATTGAAGGAGATAAAGTCGCGGCTGGGCTTTCTGCAAAGCGTGGGTCTGGAGTACCTCACGCTGTCGCGCTCCGCGGGAACGCTGTCGGGCGGCGAGAGCCAGCGCATAAGGCTCGCCACCCAGATAGGAAGCTCGCTTGTGGGAGTGCTGTATATTCTTGACGAGCCGAGCATAGGTCTGCACCAGCGTGACAACAACAAGCTGATAGCCACACTGAAGCGGCTTCGCGACTTGGGCAATACCCTTATCGTGGTTGAGCATGACGAGGACACCATGCGCGCGGCGGATTATATCGTGGATATCGGACCCGAGGCGGGCGTAAACGGCGGCGAGGTGCTGTACAGCGGTGATGTTAAGGGTCTGCTGAAATGCAAAAAATCCATCACGGGGCAGTATCTCAGCGGAAAGCTGAAAATCCCCGTGCCCGAAAAGCGGCGTTCTGTCGGCGAAAGATGGCTCAGGGTAATCGGCGCGCAGGAAAACAATCTTAAAAATATTGACGTGGATATTCCCATAGGTGTGTTCACCTGCGTGACGGGAGTTTCGGGCAGCGGCAAAAGCTCGCTTGTAAACGAGATAATTTACAAGCACCTTGTGGCTAAGCTGAACAGGGCGCGCACACGTCCCGGAAAATTCATTGACATGAAGGGCATAGAGCACCTCGACAAGGTGATAATGATAGACCAGTCGCCGATAGGCAGAACGCCGCGCTCCAACCCCGCAACATATACGGGGTTGTTTACCGAGATACGTGAGCTGTTCGCGCAGACCAATGACGCGAAAATGCGCGGCTACGGACCGGGGCGCTTCTCCTTCAACACTAAGGGCGGTCGCTGCGAAGCCTGCGAGGGCGACGGCATACTCAAAATAGAAATGCACTTTCTTCCTGATATTTTCGTGCCCTGCGAGGTCTGCAAGGGTCACCGCTACAACCGCGAAACGCTGGAGGTAAAATACAAGGGCAAAAATATTTTCGACGTTCTTGACATGACGGTCGCGGAGGGCGCGGAGTTTTTCGAGAATATCCCCAAGATAGCCAACAAATTGAGAACGCTGAACGATGTGGGGCTGGGCTATATCAAGATAGGGCAGTCATCCACCACGCTGTCGGGCGGCGAGGCTCAGCGCATAAAGCTTGCCACAGAGCTTTCCAAGCGCTCCACGGGAAAGACCATCTATATTCTGGACGAGCCTACCACGGGGCTTCACACCGCGGACGTAAAGCGGCTTGTGGAGATACTTCAGCGGCTGACCGACAGCGGAAATACCGTGCTGGTAATCGAGCACAATCTCGATTTGATAAAAACGGCGGATTATATAATTGATATCGGTCCCGAGGGCGGCGATAAGGGCGGAACGGTGGTCGCAGCGGGTACGCCCGAGGAAATAGCGGAAAATCCCGATTCCTATACGGGAGATTTTCTCAAGAAAATGCTGTAAAATATCCGTGCTTTTCCAAAAAATTGTTGACTTCAGACGTACAATATGCTAAAATAATAGCAGGGCGGTGCCTTAATCTGACATATGAAAGGAAATTCTGCGATGGCAAAGGACAAAAAAGCTTTCACGCTTGCAAAGGAATTTAAGGATTTTATTTCAAGGGGAAACGTGCTGGATATGGCTGTCGGCGTTATCGTCGGCGGAGCGTTTACTTCAATTGTAAATTCGCTGGTAAACGACATATTCACGCCGTTTCTCGGAATGCTTCTTGCGGGCGTTAATTTTGACACGCTTGTGGTAACCATACCGTGGGGCAATAACCCGCAGCTTCTCTTTGGCAATTTTATTCAAGCTATAATCAGCTTCCTGCTTACCGCGCTGTGCGTGTTTATAATTGTGAAGCTGGTAAATGGCTTCCACAGAAAGAAAAAGGAAGAACCCGCGCCCCCTCCCAAGCCCGACCCTCAGATCGTGCTGCTCACGGAGATACGCGATTTGCTTAAGACTGAGCAGGGAAGCGCTGAGGCTAAAACTGATACAGAGGAATAAAAACTTATCAAATCCGCCTGTTACCGCGGGCGGATATGCGGACAGGTTATGAATCGGAGGGTATATGAGATACGATTTAAATGAGGGCTGGCGATTTTCCCTGTCAGAGGGCGATACATCGATTGACTTTGACGACGGCGGCTGGCAGCTTGTGACACTGCCTCACACTTGGAATGCGGAGGACTGCGCCACGGGAGCTTCATTTGCTGGGGAAAAATATTACCGCGGTTGGGGCTGTTACAGAAAAACGCTTGTTATTAGTGAGTTTAACAGGCTTTTCATTGAGTTCAAGGGCGCTAATACCGTGACCGAGCTTTATGTCAACGGTAAATTCGTCGGCAGGCACGAGGGCGGCTATTCCGCCTTTCGCTTTGATATGACCGATTTCGCGGTGCGCGGCGAGAATATTATCGCCGTAAAGGTAAACAGCGCGCCTACGGATTATATCGCACCCATAACAAATCAGGGTGATTTCACCAAGCAGGGTGGCATTTACCGCGGCGTAAGCCTTATAACTGCCGAACCGCTGCACATTGACCTTATGGATTACGGCTCGTCCGGCATATACATAACGCCAAAGAATATCACAAAAACCTCGGCGGATATCGGGATAGAAGTAAAGCTTGCCAACTATTACCCCGAAAGCCGACAAATAACTGTGAAAGCCGTTATCCGCGGCGGAGTTTGCGAGGAAAGCGCCGAAAGGGAGATAACGGTCGCTTCGGGAAAGTCGTCTGTGACGCTTGATTTGCCGATAAAAGATCCCGTTCTGTGGCAGGGCAGGGAAAATCCGTATCTGTATCAAGCCGAAATTACGTTATCGGAAAACTCGGCGGCGCTTGACAGCCGTTCCGTGAGCTTCGGTATACGCGAATATCATATCGACCCTGAAGAGGGATTTTTCCTTAACGGCAGGTATCTTGATCTGCGCGGCGTGAATTATCATCAGGACAGCTTTGAGAACGGCTGGGCGATGAGCGATGCGCAGCGCGATCGGGATTACGGCATGATAGCAGATATGGGCTGCACGGCGGTGCGAATGGCGCATTATCAGCACGTCGATTACGAATATGAGCTGTGTGACAGGCTTGGGCTTGCTGTATGGACGGAGATAGGAATAGTCAACAAAATGTCCCCCGATGAGGGCGAAAGCCACAAGCTGTCGGAGGGCTTTGCGGAGAACGCAAAGCGGCAGCTAACCGAGCTTATCCGACAGAATTACAACCACCCCTCGGTCATTGTATGGGGTATATCCAACGAGCTTCATCAGATGACCGATGAGATATTCGCGCTTTATGAGGAGCTGAACGCTCTTGCGAAATCCGAGGACAAAACTCGGCTCACCGTTTACGCGGACAATCAGTTCTGGGGGAGATTTCTCAAGCTGCCCGCGGATGTGGTGGGCTATAACCGCTATTTCGGATGGTATAAGGAAGCGGGCAGAGTAGAATGCTTCGGCGGGTGGCTGGACGAAATGCACGCCGCGGAAAAACGCCCCGCATGTCTTTCGGAATACGGCGGGGGAGGGGCGATATCCCAGCACAAGGATAATGTGGATTGGAATGAGGATATAGACCCGTGCGGAGTACGGCACTATGAAAATTACCAGTCGCGTCTTCATGAGGTAATATGGGAGCAGCTCTCCGCGCGGAAATATCTGTGGGGAAAATTTATCTGGTGTATGTTTGATTTTGCCTCAGATGGAAGAAACGAGGGCGAAACAAATGGGCAGAATGACAAGGGTCTTGTCACCAGAAACCGCGTTAAAAAGGATGCTTTTTATTTCTATCAGTCGGTCTGGAGCGAAAATCCCATGCTGCACCTAACCGAAAAGCGCTTTGACCCGCGCCCCGCTCTTGTTCCGCAGGTAAAGGCATACTCCAACGCGGATAACGCGGAGCTGTTTGTAAACGGCGTTTCTATGGGCAGAGTGTGCGGTGAAAGTGTGTTCGTATGGGAGAATATACAACTTAAAGCAGGGGAGAACATGATTGAAGTAAAATCGGTATTCCCAGACGGCACGGTTCTTAACGATACGGCAAAATGGACCGGTTTAGTGGTATAACGGGTAACGGATTGCTAAAATAACAAAAGGGGAACACGACCGTTCCCCTTTTGTTGTTATGGCAGCACAAGATAATTCTCATCAACGGCGTTTCTCAGCACATCAATAATATAATCATAGCTGAAAGCTCCGTACTGCCGCACACCGTGAGCCGCTGCAAGCTCGGGCGTATAGTCGGAGAGCTTATACAGCCTTAAGTTTGCGTAGCCGTAATCATAATGAGTGACGATAGGCGTAAGTGTTACGTCCAATATCACGGGTGCTTCCGAGCCTTCGGTAAAGGTAACGTTAAACTCCAGTATGCCGCTCACAAGATTTGCTCCCGAGTTCTGCGCTGATATGAAATTCCCGAGCGAGTAGGCGCAAAGCGTTTCACCGTCGGTTTTTTCTATCATTTCAATGCCGCGCAGAACGTGCGGGTGATTTCCTATGATGATATCCGCGCCCGCCTCCGCAAGCTCGCGCGCATATTCCCGCTGCCTGTCCTCAATTATGCACGAACCCTCCACTCCCCAGTGCAGCGCGACCACGCACACGTCGGAAAGCTCCTTTGCCGCCCTCACGTCGGATAGCATACTGCCAAGGTCGTTAGCGTCGCCTATTACCATTTCCGAAGCCGAGGGCAGCGACAGCCCGTTAAGGCTCTCGGTATAGGACAGGAACGAAAAGGTTATCCCGCCGTATTCGGCGGTGCGGATATCGTTTTTGTCGGCTTCATTGCGGTATACCCCCGCCGTCAAAACGTTTTTGCTTTCCCAGTAGTCCAGCGAGTACGCCAACCCCCGCTCCACGTAATCAAGACAGTG
>CAJTMU010000078.1 GCA_910577365.1 uncultured Oscillospiraceae bacterium
GACCGTACTGACCTGAACCGCCCGACTGACGCTTGTACTTCATATCAACGTCGGCGTTGCCAGTAATGGTCTCCTTATAGGCAACCTGCGGAGCGCCAACGTTTGCTTCAACCTTGAATTCACGCAGAAGTCTGTCTACGATAATCTCCAGGTGAAGCTCGCCCATACCTGCGATAATGGTCTGACCCGTTTCCGAATTGGTCCAGGTCTTAAAGGTGGGGTCTTCCTCCGCGAGCTTCGCGAGAGCAATTGCCATCTTTTCCTGACCTGCCTTGGTCTTAGGCTCGATAGCCAGATCGATAACCGGCTCGGGGAACTCCATAGACTCAAGGATAATGGGGTGATTTTCGTCGCACAGCGTGTCGCCGGTGGTGGTGTACTTTGTACCTACTACCGCCGCAATATCGCCGCAGGGGCAGGCGTCTATATCCTGCCTGTGGTTGGAATGCATCTGTAAGATACGTCCCATGCGCTCGTTCTTATCCTTTGTGGAGTTAAGAACAGAGGTGCCCGCGTCAACATAGCCCGAATAAACTCTGAAGAAGCAGAGCTTTCCTACGAACGGGTCTGTCGCTATCTTGAACGCAAGAGCCGAGAACGGCTGATCGTCGCCCGCGCGGCGCTCTTCCTCCTCGCCAGTTTCGGGGTTTGTACCCTTAATGGACGGGATATCCAGCGGAGACGGCATATAGTCAACGACCGCGTCCAGCAGCTTCTGAACGCCCTTATTTCTGTAAGAAGTACCGCAGATAACGGGAACGAACTTGTTTTCAATCGTACCCTTTCTGATAGCCTTCTTTATCTCTTCAACGGTGAAGTCTGCGCCCTCGTTTTCGAGATATCTCTCCATAAGGTCGTCGTCCATTTCCGCGACAGCCTCTAGAAGATTAGCTCTGTACTCCTCCGCCTTTTCTTTCATATCCGCGGGGATCTCCTCAACACGCATGTCCTTGCCGAGGTCATCGTAGTAAACGTCAGCGTTCATCTCAACCAGGTCGATAATGCCCTTGAAGTCCGACTCAGCGCCGATGGGGAGCTGTATCGGAACAGCATTACACTTCAATCTGTCGTGCATCATATCCACTACGTTATAAAAGTTAGCGCCCATAATATCCATCTTATTTACATAAGCCATTCTGGGCACATGATAGTTGTCCGCCTGACGCCAGACTGTTTCAGACTGCGGCTCAACGCCGCCCTTTGCGCAGAATACCGTAACAGAGCCGTCAAGCACTCTCAGCGAACGCTGAACCTCAACGGTGAAGTCAACGTGTCCGGGAGTATCGATAATATTGATTCTATGGTCTTTCCAGAACGCGGTAGTAGCGGCAGAGGTAATAGTGATACCTCTCTCCTTCTCCTGATCCATCCAGTCCATCGTGGAAGCGCCGTCGTGGGTCTCGCCTATCTTGTAGTTGACACCCGTATAGAACAAAATGCGCTCCGTGGTGGTGGTTTTACCCGCGTCGATATGAGCCATGATACCAATATTACGAGTCATTTCAAGAGTTACGTCTCTTTTCATAAATTCCTCCGTAAACTAATGTGATAGCTCTTATTACCACTTGTAATGTGCGAATGCCTTGTTTGCTTCCGCCATCTTGTGCGTATCGTCGCGCTTCTTGCAAGCGCCGCCCTGATTGTTCAGAGCGTCGATTATCTCGTTAGCCAGTCTTTCCTTCATTGTCTTTTCGCTGCGCAGACGGCTATATTTGGTTATCCACCTCAAGCCGAGTGTGCGGCGTCTATCAGGGCGAACCTCCATAGGAACCTGGTAGGTCGCGCCGCCTACACGGCGAGCCTTTACCTCGAGCTGGGGCATAATGTTCTCCATTGCCTCCTCGAAAGCCTCGAGAGCCTCTTTGCCGGTCTTTTCGGCAACTATCTCGAATGCGCCGTATACGATTTTCTGGGCTACGCCCTTCTTTCCGTCAAGCATAACGTTATTGATGAGTCTTGTCACCAGCTCCGAACCGTACAGCGGATCGGGCAGAACCTCACGCTTGGGAACATTACCTCTTCTTGGCACTTTACTTCCCTCCTTCATAAAAAATGAAAATCATAGGTACTCGAAAGCTCCTGCTCCCGCCGTCCGAAAAAAGGCAGTTTCCATATTATAAATACAAAATAATGCCCTTGTCTGACAGCATAGGTCAGTTACGCTTTCTTGCCCGCCTTCGGACGCTTAGCTCCATACTTAGAACGTCCCTGCATTCTCTTGTCAACACCCTGTGCGTCGAGAGTACCGCGAACGATATGGTAACGCACACCGGGGAGATCCTTTACACGTCCGCCGCGGATAAGAACGACCGAGTGCTCCTGCAGTTTGTGTCCGATACCGGGAATATAAGCGGTAACCTCATAACCGTTGGAGATCTTGACTCTGGCAACCTTTCTCATAGCGGAGTTAGGCTTCTTGGGAGTCTGAGTTCTTACGGCGGTGCACACGCCGCGCTTCTGGGGGGAGTGCTGATCTATCTGCTGCTTGCGCAGAGTGTTCATACCCTTCTGAAGCGCAGGTGCCTTGGATTTCTTCTCGGAAACCTGACGACCCTTGCGGACCAGCTGATTAAACGTAGGCATTATTTCACCTCCAAAAAATGTTTTTTATGCAAGAAGCTGCACAAATTTGTTAATTGTGACAATGAGTATTATTACCACAACTAACAAATTTATCACATCTACTCACACATTCGTATATTTTAATATAAAAGGCGGCGTTTGTCAAGGGCTTTTCCCATTTTTTGTGACAAACACCGCCATTTATTTTATTTGCACCGCGCTTTTTGTGCATTTTAACAATGCACACTGCGGCATTTTTATTTTAGGAAACACCCTCCGTAGGTTCTTCAGGCTCGTTCTCATCTGCAGCAGCGGCTTCGGCAGCGGCTCTCTCCGCCTCTTGACGCACCTTAAGACCCGTTCCCGCGGGAATCAGCTTGCCTATAATAACGTTCTCCTTAAGACCCGTGAGCGGATCTACCTTGCCTCTTATCGCGGCTTCGGTAAGCACTCTCGTTGTCTCCTGGAAAGATGCCGCGGACATGAAGCTGTCCGTTGCCAGAGAAGCCTTGGTGATACCCAGCAGAACCGGCTCACAGGTGGGCAGCGTAAGCTGTTCACCCTCCTCTATGCGCACTTTCAGCTTGTCGCAGATATCAGTAAATTCGGTCTTGCCGACAACTGAACCTGCCAACAGGAAGCTGTCACCCGGCTCCACTATCCTTACCTTGCGCATCATCTGGCGAACGATTACCTCTATATGCTTGTCGTTGATATCAACACCTTGCAGACGGTAAACTTTCTGAACCTCAGAAATAATATAGTTCTGCACCGCTTTCTCGCCCTTTACCGCAAGTACATCGGGCGGATTTATAGAGCCTTCTGTAAGCGGGTCGCCCGCCTGAACAAAGTCTCCGTCAAACACTTTCGGGCGATATCCGAAAGGCACGGCGTACTGCTCTTCTGTTCCGTCCTCCGCGGTGATTATCGCGTGACGCGTCTTCTTTATCTCCTCATAGCGAACCGTTCCCGAAATTCTGGTAATGATAGCCATATTCTTCGGATGACGGCTTTCAAAAAGCTCTTCAACGCGCGGCAGACCCTGCGTGATATCCTCCGCCGAAGCGATACCGCCCGTGTGGAAGGTTCTCATGGTAAGCTGCGTACCCGGCTCGCCTATCGACTGCGCCGCAATAATTCCAACAGCCTCGCCCTTGCTGATAAGCTGACCGTTGGCAAGCGACGCGCCGTAGCACTTCGCGCAAACGCCGTTTTTCAGCTCACAGGTGAGCACCGAGCGCACTTTGACATTCTCAACGCCGGTTTTAACAATGCGAGCAGCGTCGTCGTCATTAAGGAGCTTATCTCTTGAAATCGAGAAAGATCCGTCAGGAGCGGTGAAATCCTCCGCAAGGTAGCGTCCCACAAGGCGCTCCGCCAGCTTTTCAACCAGCTCGTTGCCCTCGCGTATCTCATAGACCTCTATTCCGTTGGTCGTTCCGCAGTCCTCGTCACGGATAATGACCTCCTGCGAAACATCTACCAGACGTCTTGTAAGGTAACCTGAGTCGGCGGTACGAAGCGCCGTATCCGCCAAACCCTTACGTGCACCGCGGGAAGAAATGAAATACTCCAGAACGTTCAGACCCTCGCGGTAATTCGCTCTGATGGGCATTTCAATGGTAGCGCCCGAGGTATTAGCGATAAGTCCGCGCATACCTGCAAGCTGTCTTATTTGAGCCTTGGAACCACGGGCGCCCGAATCCGCCATCATGAAGATGTTGTTGTAGGGGTCGAGGTTCTCCGTCAGCGCTGCGGCAACGTCCTCCGTCGCCTTGTTCCAGATGTTGATGAAGCTCTCCTTGCGCTCGGTGTCTGAGATGAAGCCGCGGCTGAACTGCTTGTTTATCTTCGCGATGCTCGCATCGGCAGCCGCCAGTATCTCCGCTTTCTGCGGCGGTATCTCCGCGTCACTTACCGCAACGGTGATGCCCGAACGAGTAGAGTATCTGTAACCCATCGCCTTGATCTTATCCAGCACCTGAGCAGTGGTCGCCGTGCCGTGTATTTTAAGACAGCGGTCTATTATCTGACCCAGCTCACTCTTGCGCACCTTGAAGCCTATTTCGTAATCAAGCTGATGGTCGGGATCGTTTCTGTCCACAAATCCCAGATCCTGCGGGATATGCTCGTTATAAATGATTCTTCCGACGGTGGTGGGAACTATTCTTGATATCTTCGTGTCGCCCAGGTCCTTTGTAACTCTCACCTTGATAGCCGCATGAATGGAGATAACATCGTCCTTGTACGCCATGAGAGCCTCGTTCGCGTCACGGAATATCTTACCCTCACCCTTTTCGCCCGACTTATCAAGCGTCAGGTAGTAAGAGCCAAGCACCATATCCTGCGTGGGAACGGTAACGGGCTTACCGTCGGAGGGCTTGAGCAGGTTCTTTGCAGCAAGCATGAGATTTCTTGCTTCGTCCTGCGCCTCCTCGGAAAGGGGAAGATGAACTGCCATCTGGTCGCCGTCAAAGTCCGCGTTAAACGCAGTACAGCAGAGCGGGTGCAGCTTGATAGCTCTGCCCTCTACCAGAACCGGCGAGAACGCCTGTATACCCAGACGGTGCAGCGTAGGAGCGCGGTTAAGCAGCACGGGGTGGTCTTTGATAACGCTTTCCAGCGAGTCCCATACCTTGTCGTCGGCACGCTCCACCAGCTTCTTCGCCTGCTTGATGTTGGGGGAAACTCCCTTTACCACCAGATCGTTCAGCACAAACGGCTTAAACAGCTCCAGAGCCATCTCCTTGGGCAGACCGCACTGATCCATTTTAAGGTCGGGTCCTACGACGATAACAGAACGTCCTGAATAATCGACGCGCTTACCCAGCAGGTTCTGACGGAAACGTCCCTGCTTGCCCTTGAGCATATCCGAAAGGGATTTCAGCGGGCGGTTGTTCGAGCCGGTATAGGCTCTGCCGTGCCTGCCGTTGTCTATGAGAGCGTCCACAGCTTCCTGAAGCATACGTTTCTCGTTCCTTACTATAAGGTCGGGAGCGTGCTTGTCAAGCAGCACCTTAAGGCGGTTGTTTCTCATTACCACCTTGCGGTAAAGCTCGTTAAGGTCGGAGGTCGCGTAGCGTCCTCCGTCCAGCTGTACCATAGGACGTATATCGGGCGGTATTACGGGGATAACATCGAGTATCATCCACTCGGGGCGGTTGCCGGAGGTTCTGAACGCCTCGATGGCGTCAAGTCTTCTCAGCAGCTTAACCTGCTTCTGACCTGCGGGAGTACCCGCAAGCTCCTCTTTAAGCTCCTCTGCAAGTTTATCAAGATCTATTTCCTGAAGCAGCTCCTTAACGCTCTCCGCGCCCATTCCAGCGCGAAAGCTGTCAATACCGTTGAACTTAGATGAGTACTGAGAATACTCCTCCTCAGTAAGCAGCTGCTTTTTTACCAGTCCCGTCTTCTCTCCCGGGTCGATAACAATATATTTTGTAAAGTAAAGTACTTCTTCAAGCTTTTTCGGGGTGAGATCCAAAACCTGCCCTATTCTCGAAGGTGTACCCTTGTAGTACCAGATGTGAGATACGGGCGCGGCAAGTTCAATGCAGCCCATGCGCTCACGCCTTACATTGCTTCTCGTTAACTCAACGCCGCACTTTTCGCAGATCTTGCCCTTAAAACGGATTCTCTTATATTTTCCGCAGTTACACTCCCAGTCCTTTTGCGGACCGAAGATTCTTTCACAGAAGAGACCGCCCTTTTCGGGCTTCTGAGTGCGGTAGTTTATTGTTTCGGCGCGCTCTACCACGCCGTGTGACCACGCTCTTATCTGTTCGGGAGATGCAAGTCCGATCTTCATCGACTCAAAAACATTAAAACCCATCTATTTACCTCATCTCTGTATAGTCGTCCTGCCGTAAAGCACGGTTATTCCTCGTCCTCATTATCATCGCCGTCGAAATCATCATCGTCATCTTCGTCAAAGCCGAAGTCATCGGGATCCTCAGAATCGTCAAACAGCGGGTCTCCCGCAAGATCGTCCTCATCCTGATCCATTACCTCATAGCCTGCCGCGTTGAAGTCCTCCTCGTCAGAGCGGAAGTCCATATCAAAGCTGTTCTGTCCGTAGGAGTTGTCTGCCTCGTCCTCAGCATCGTCCTTAAGATCTATCTCAGCACCGTTTTCATCAAGTATCCTGATATCAAGACCAAGACCCTGAAGCTCGCTTATCATGACCTTGAAAGATTCGGGAACGCCCGGCTTCGGAACAGCATCGCCCTTCACAATAGCCTCATAGGTCTTCTGTCTGCCCATCAAGTCGTCGGATTTTACCGTGAGTATCTCTTGAAGAGTGTACGCCGCGCCGTAAGCCTCCAGCGCCCATACCTCCATCTCACCGAAACGCTGACCGCCGAACTGCGCCTTACCGCCAAGCGGCTGCTGCGTAACAAGGGAGTAGGGACCTGTGGAACGCGCATGAATTTTATCGTCAACAAGGTGATGCAGCTTGAGGTAGTACATATATCCGACGGTTACGGGAGCGTCGAATTTCTCACCCGTTCTGCCGTCTATAAGCTGCGTCTTACAATCGTTTGACCAGCTCAGCTTGGTAAAGTCAATGCCGGGACTGTCCGCACCCGCAAGGCTGTCTCTCATGGAAGCCGCCTTGTCGTAAAGCTCGCGGATATCCTGCTCATGAGCGCCGTCGAATACGGGGGTAGATATCTTCCAGCCCAGCGCTCTCGCAACATAGCCCAAGTGAACCTCCAGAACCTGACCTATATTCATACGGGAAGGAACGCCGAGAGGGTTAAGCACGATATCCAGCGGAGTACCGTCGGGCAGGAAAGGCATATCCTCAGTCTTGAGTATTCTCGAAACGACGCCCTTGTTGCCGTGGCGACCCGCCATCTTATCACCGACGGATATCTTGCGCTTCTGCGCGATATAAACGCGCACCTTTTCGTTTACGCCCGGGGACAGCTCGTCACAGTTCTCGCGGTTAAACACCTTTACGTCAACCACTATTCCGCTTTCTCCGTGGGCAACTCTCAGCGAGTTGTCGCGCACCTCACGCGCCTTTTCGCCGAAAATTGCTCTCAGCAGCTTTTCCTCAGCGGTAAGCTCCGTCTCGCCCTTTGGCGATACTTTACCTACCAGAATATCTCCCGAATGAACCTCCGCGCCGACGTGTATAATTCCGCGCTCGTCAAGATCCTTAAGCGCATCGTCGGAAAGGTTGGGTATATCGCGGGTTATCTCCTCCGGACCGAGCTTGGTTTCGCGGCACTCCAGTTCATATTCTTCTATGTGGATTGAGGTGTAAACGTCGTTGTACACCAGCTTTTCATTGATAAGAACCGCGTCCTCATAGTTATAGCCCTCCCATGTCATGAAACCGATAAGCGCGTTCTTTCCGAGAGCTATCTCGCCGTTCTTTGTCGCGGGACCGTCCGCAATAACGTCGCCCTTCTTTACTGCCTCGCCCTTTTCAACAATAGGACGCTGATTTACACAGTTGCCCTGGTTGGAGCGCTTGAACTTGATAAGCTTGTAAATACGCTCCTGCCCCAGCTCATTTTTGATGATGATACGGTCGGCGCTTACCTCGGACACCACGCCGTCCTCCTTGGCGCATACCACTACACCGGAGTCCACTGCCGCCTTATACTCTATACCCGTGCCGACAATAGAATTATCCGTTATCATAAGCGGAACAGCCTGCCTCTGCATGTTCGCGCCCATCAGCGCACGGTTCGCGTCGTCGTTCTCTAAGAAGGGTATCATAGCCGTAGCTACGGAAACCACCATCTTGGGAGAAACGTCCATGAAGTCCACCTTTTCGCGCTCTGTTTCAAGTATAGCGTCACGGCAGCGGGCGTTTACACGGGGTCTTGCAAAACAGCCGTTCTCGTCAAGCGGCTCGTTTGCCTGTGCGACAACATAGTTGTCCTCCATGTCCGCGGTCATGTAAACGACCTCGTCCAGAACCTTGCCCGTAGCCTTGTCAACGCGGCGGTATGGCGCTTCGATAAATCCGTAAACGTTTATTCTCGCGAAGGTTGCCAGATAAGATATAAGTCCGATGTTGGGACCTTCAGGGGTCTCAATGGGACACATTCTTCCGTAGTGAGAATAGTGTACGTCGCGAACCTCAAATCCCGCTCTGTCTCTCGACAAACCGCCCGGACCGAGCGACGACAGACGGCGCTTATGGGTAAGCTCCGCAAGCGGATTGTTCTGATCCATAAACTGCGACAGCGGCGAGGAGCCGAAAAACTCCTTCATAGCCGCAATGACCTGACGCGCGTTTATAAGCAGCGACGGGGTCATTCTCTCAGAGTCGTTTGCCTGCAAACCCATTCTCTCACGAATAGTGCGCTCCATACGGGTAAAGCCTATTCTGAACTGGTTCTGAAGCAGCTCTCCAACGCAGCGGATACGCCTGTTTCCGAGATGGTCTATATCATCTATATCGCCAATTCCCTCGCAAAGGTTCATGAAATAGCTTACCGAGGCGTAGATATCGTCAAGCGTGATGTGCTTGGGGATAAGCTCCTCAACACGCTCCCTGATAAGCTGCGCGGTCTTTTCGGTATCGCCCGCGGCTTCCTCAAGGATTGCCGCGAGTACGCCGAAGCGCACCTGCTCATTCACACCGAGCGACTCAACGTCCATATCACCCGTGTAAAGCTTGATGTCCACCATGCCGTTTCCGACTACTCTTACCGTTCCCTCGCCGTCCTCTTTAAGCACGGCAACGCTGATAACGCCCGCGTTCTGAATTGCCATCGCGGCATCGGCGGTAATGACAGCGCCCTCCTCCGCGAGTATTTCTCCCGTAAGAGGAGCGATTACCGTTTCGGCGGCTTTTTTTCCCTTTAATCTCGCGGCAATGCCAAGCTTCTTATTATATTTATATCTTCCGAATCTGGACAAATCGTATCTTTTAGCATCAAAGAACAGGTTTTCCAGCGTTGTGCGGGAGCTTTCAACCGTTGCCGGCTCACCCGGACGCAGCTTGCGGTATACCTCAAGAAGCGCCTCTTCCTCGTTTTCGGTGCTGTCCTTGCCGCTGTCAATGGTGGAAGTTATACGCGGGTCGTCGCCGAATTTTTCCGTCAGCGAGGCGTTATCCGACAGACCGATAGCGCGCAGGAACGTGGTGCAGGCAAATTTTCTGTTTTTGTCTATTCTGACATAGAAAATATCGTTGGAATCCATCTCCAGCTCCAACCACGCGCCCCTGTTCGGGATAACCGTAGCCTTGAACAGCTTTTTGCCGGTTTTATCGTAATCAAAGCCGTAGTAAACTCCAGGAGAGCGCACCAGCTGAGATACTACAACGCGCTCTGACCCGTTGATGACAAACGTTCCGCTTTCGGTCATCAGCGGAAGATCGCCCATGTATATCTCATTGTCCAGCAGCTCGCCCGTTTCCTTGTTCAGCAGTCTTGCGGTAACGCGCAGAGGCGCGGCGTAGGTAGCGTCGCGTTCCTTGCATTCCTCGATAGTGTACTTCGTCTTGTCGTCCAGACGATAATCTATAAACGAAAGCTCAAAACGTCCATTGCTGTCCACAACAGGGGAAACGTCCTTAAGCACCTCTTTGATACCGTCTTTAAGGAACCAGTCGTATGAGTCCTTCTGAATCCCTATGAGGTTAGGCATTTCAATAACCTCGCTGATTTTGGAAAAACTCATTCGGGTGTTTTTTCCGAGCTGTACAGGCTTTACATTCACCATCGGCTTTATCACTCCTTATAAAATTGCATAAAATGCGGTCGGAATTTGTCCGAAAAAGCATAAGAAAATCACAAAAAAATACCCGTTTTCCGCACTTTTCGCGCACAAATCCATTATGATACAGTTTATTATTATACCACAATCATGTCAATCTGTCAATAGGTTTTTTACACTATTTTTCTATTTTATGTATAATTTTTCTCTTAAAGGATACAGGATTTTCTACGTCCGCGCAAGTAAAAAATTCTCCCTTGTTTTTGTGCATAAGGGAGAATTTTATTTAAATATTAATTTATGCTATTTAAGATAAGTTGACAAAAAACAGAAATGCTTTTAAGAAATGATGACCTAAAGCAAATTATTTAAAAGAATTTCCCG
>CAJTMU010000079.1 GCA_910577365.1 uncultured Oscillospiraceae bacterium
CGCCGCTGTACATAACCACTCCGTTTATCCGCGTTACGGTCGGCGCAGGCTCGTCGCTGATGTGAAACTCTTCTGTTATCTCTCCCTCAGGAGCGTCCAGCCTGACTGTGACAAATATCTCCGAGGCTGCCTCACGAAGTGCTTTCAGCTCCTTTTCGGTCAGCAGCCCGAAAATCACGTCCACCTCATATTTCCTGTTCACCAGATCAATAAGCAGATCTCCCTGCGTATTGTACCTCAGTTCCGTGCGCCGCGCCGCGCGCTGTATGTTAAGCTCCGTCACGTTGTCGAATACTGTATCGTTGATAGTTATCTCCATTTTTCCTCCTTATACGTTAAGAATATTCCATATATCAAGAACGCAAAGCATTCTTGATAGCCCTCCGTGAAAGCTCTGCTCTGCTGTCGCTAAGCTGCGCTTTCACGGATGCATGCGGAAAAATCATGCACGGGCGGTCAGTTTACACCTGCTTTCAGCGCGTTTGCCACGTAATTTCTGTGTTTTTTTGGTTAATGCTCCGGAGTCCTTATTTTCCCGTAAAGTATGCAGAATTGTGCTTCCAAACAGACGCATCCTTTGACACGGTATCGTGAAAACCTCGACTCACCTATCTCTGCGTGCCTTTTTAGAATTATACTGTCTTTCAAGCTCTCTGCTGCCCTGTCTTATCAGCTTTGCGAGGTTATAGCTTTCTCTTACCGCCGACATTCCAGTGCCTATTGCTTCCTTTCCGCTGCCGTTTTGAGTTTGCCGTTCCTTTTCCAAGCGCTCACCTCCCTACCCCATAAAATGCCCACCTATCTTGCGTGCGGTTATCGTATAATGATGCGGGTCAACGGCGCAATAGCGCTTTACCTTGATTATTTCAAACCTTTCCCCACAGTATTCCGCCTGCATTCCTGCAGAAAAATCCACAAGGCTCGGACGGGAATTCTCACAGTCGTAATAAATTATTATTTCTGTGGTATCCCGCGTATGCGACGAGTTATAATCCGTCACCGAATTTGTTCTGTCCACTCTGACGTTTACTATCTCCGTTTCCCTGTATCCCGAAATCGTAGGTTCAAGCAGCGTTATCGAATCACCGAGAAGCTCGTCAGGAATAGGCATTATCTTCATTCTCTCACCCCCACTGCTCCGAAAAGACATCCAGCTGCTCTGAGCAGCTTTATCACCGTTGTATTCGTTTCAAATGGCTGTATTATCGCTTCATCGCTTTTACCCGCGCCGTTTGAACTGCTTCCCGAGCTGCTGCCGGAACTGTTCCCCGAACTGGAGCCGGAAGACACCGAGTATGAGAAATCACCTATAGTTACCTTTTCTGAGCTTTCGCTGCTCTGAGAGCTGCCCGAGCTTTCGCTGCCGCTCTCACTTTCAGAGCCGCCGCATATCTCCGCGCGTGATGTCTCATATCTGAGCATAGCCTGAGCCTGAAATCCGCATGCCTGCTTGACATATTCCGAGGGTATACCACCCCTTTGAACGGTTCGAGCCGCCGCTCCGTCCGTAAGACCATTCAAAACGTATTCCGCGCGCTTAAGGCAGTTTATCAGCAATTTTTCCGCACCCTGCGTAGACTCGCCCCCGTCAAATCCCAGCGCCAGATACTCCTCCTTCGTCAATATCATTATGTACCCCCTTCGGCGTTCTTGTATCACGGAGCGCTCAGCGGGCGCTCCGTGACCTATACGAACACTTATTCCGATATGCTGACCGCTATTGCCGCCTTTTTGTTATCAGGAACAAAAAGGTCGTGATACTTCCGATAATCTATATCCCACGCGTCGGCAAACTGATTTGCCTCAGGAGTGATTATCTTCACGTTGTCTGTCTTGGAAACCGCTATGGGAGCGCTTCTTGGGCAGATTATCCAGTTTATGCTTTTTGCCGCCGCTGTGGGAGCGAATCCGCCGTCACCGCCCGTGTTAAACGTATACGCGGATTTCATTCTGGCAGATGGCACTGGAATTATGGGCACTCCGGTAATAGATTTCACTGTCAGGTCGAGCGCTCCCTGAGAGAACTGCACGCAGTCGACGGCGCACGCAAGTTCTCCCGAAAGCATTATCATATCATAAACGGGACGCGACATCACGATAACGTTATCCCCCTCGCCGCCGGTAAGATCGCACACCTGACTGAGCTGCCCGAGAAGCTCGGAGAGCGCCGTGGACTTCACCGCAGTATAGCTTTTCTTTATCCCCGCCGCCGCGGCGAGCTTGGAATAGCGGTACGCATCTATCTCGGGAATGACCCTTGTGCGCTGGAACTCTGCCGCGACGTTTGCCGCCGCCAGTCCGAATCCACTCTCGTCCACGTCCACCGCATCTATCCTGAAGCGCCTTCCTCTGTCCTGCGAAAGAGTGAACGTTTCAAACGAGTAGGTCACCGCGCCTCCCGTATAACCCTCGTCGCGACTATAGCTGCCAAGCCCCTGAAGGGACATTTTGGGCATTTTTATCTCGCTTCCTCCATTATATATCACCTGAGAAGCGTTCTCCTCCATCCATCCCGATGTGCAGCCCTCGATAACCTGCTTATCCAGCTCCTGCTGAAATACTTTTGCATATTCAATTGTATTTGACATATTTTACCTCCTATTTAAAATCATTTTCTGAACCGCAAGTCCATGCTTTGCAAGGACTTTAGCCCTTATATAAAGCGTTGTTCTAATCCAACTTATTTAATTTTGAAATTTTTTCGACCCGCCTAAGACAGCAACACTCCGCTTCGCTCCGTATTTCTGTCTTAGGCTCTCTCAAAAATTTCCTGCGTCAACTTTGCGTTGCGACAGCTTTTTCTACAAACTGAAGTTCCTGACTTGCGAGGACTTGCTATCTCTTTGCGAATACTTTGTATTTGCTACCCTTTAAAGTCCGTCCGTTTCGGCCGATTCGGGGGCAATACCCGTGAGCCTGCCCGAAATCTCGCCGAAACAACAGACCTTTATATATGTAAACCCTCCATCCCACCCTTTTGATTCACTACTTTTTGGCAAATATGCTTCTTATAGCCGCAAATCCGTCGTCGCTTCCGCCGCTTTGTGCGGAAAACTGAGGAAGCTCACGCCTGACAGCCTTTAGGTGCGGATATTCCGCCACCACTTCCGCCGCAGCTTCGGCAGGTGTATTTCCCGCTTTGCATAAGCCCTCCGCGAGCCTTGCACCCTCTTCTAAGCACTCTTTATCCGCTCCCGCCAAAAGCAGCTCCAGCCTAACCATGACATTTTCAAGCTGTTTGGTAAGTTCCGCTATCCGCTCCTCTGCGCTGTTAGAAACGCTCTCCTTTGTTTCCTCGGCGCCATCAACTGCCTCAAACTGCTCAGAAAACTCCTCTTTAATTTCCATTGTGTTCTTGTCCGTAAAAATCACTCCTTTCCATACTCCGCGCTTCATCAAGCGAAACGCCATAGATCTGTGAGATTGCTCTCACTCTTGAAATGATACCCGCATTGTAAAGGCTAACCGCTCTTTCTATGCGAGTACCCTCATCCTCACATACGCCGTCCGCGAACACAAGGCTTACTTTTTCTGAAGCTCCCGCACTTAGCTGCCCCGACATCTTTCCGAGTATACATATATTTTCCGCCGCCTGAGCAAGACACTCTGCTATACGCTTTCTGTAAAACCCGCGCGTTCTGTAAGTCCGGCTGTCGCGGCTCACTACCTCCGTAGCAGTTTTAATCGTTCCGTTTTTGTATGAAAGCGCTCCCTCTGAAAGCCCCACCTGCATGCACAATATATCAAGCAGCGCACCAAGTGCCTCCGTATGCTCCGTTACTCTGAGCGTTGCGGTGTTGTCGGTTATCCTAAGCTCCTCCGCATCCGTTGTGGACAGCGCCTGAAATACTTCGTCATTCACATCGAAATACCGCTTCAGTTCGCCGTTTTCATCATACTCGCCCCTGATAGCGTAATAGGGAACGATTATCCTCTTTCTACCCAGAACAAACTCTCTGTTAAGACTGTCGAATATCGTATCAATGCTTTTCAGCGTATCCTCCGCACCTGCGAAAACCGAAGCACCAAGAGGCGGACACTTCGGAACATTCCCGCTGCCTGTGCCAAGATATACAAACAGCGGTTTGGTCAGACCCTTTATAACGCTTCTTTCCATAAGCTCAGGCAGAACATCCTTAATTTCCGCTTTTCCGCCGTTCTCCGTAAACAGTCTGTTTTCCGTAACGCAGCCGTCATGTGTAAGCTCCTGCGTTTCCGCAAGGATATAGCTTTTCCCGTTCTGCGAGAGACGCGAACCGAAAGCCGCTCCGCTTATACCTCTTCCGTCCCAGCAAGTGGGCACAAAGCGGTCTGCCGTTATAAGATCGACCTTTATCCCGCCATCCCAATAGACCTTGACCGCCCCACCGCCAAGCGCGAACACCTTCTCCAGAAAATCAGGAAATCTGTCAGCGAAGCTGTTCTCTCTCAGCACACGCTCCACAAAATCTTCCGTTTCCTTGTCGCTGGAAACAAGCTGTGTTCCCTCCGTAAAGCAAAGCCGTGAAAGCTCTGCACATACCGCCTTTGCAGCGTTCAGCGCCGCGACCTTCCTCATTCCGCCGTTGATTCCGCCGCGTCTTGTATAGCGCCATTCGCCTCCGCCGCGGTAGATATCCTCCCACCGTGCCAGCTCACCTGCGTAAAACGCCGATAACAGAGGGCTTTGATTTTTCTTTTTTGTAAACAATAATTCTCTTATTCCCATTTATCCTCCTGATTTAAAAGAATTTTCCGCACCGCACAGACACTATGTGTTTGCACTATATGGTGTATACAAATTCAGAAAAGAGCGAATTTTTAATGCAAAATTTTAATAATGAATAAATTACCGCATAAACACAATATGTATTCAGCTTGTAGAAAAAGTTGCTGCAACGCAAATTTAACTCAGGAAATTTTTGAAAGAGCCTAAAAAGCAATTCAGAGCAAAACAAAGTGTTGCTTTCTTAGACGAGTAGAAAAAATTTCAAATTTAAATTAATCAGCTTAGATCAACACCTTATATACAGGCTGTAAATACTATATGTATTTTAAGGTTTTTTGATGAAATCAGCGGAAATTTTGCCTCAATTTCGCCTTTAAGCGGGTTTACAAATATAATATAGCCCATTGGTCAGGCTCCACTCCGCTGCATTTCAACAACGGTATGCGAAAAAATCATTCGTGGGCGGTCGATAAACGTGCAAATTTTGCGTCGTTACCCGCAATATTTGCGTTGCTCAAAGCTGTTTTCATCGCCTCCTTCCCGCTGAAATCATAATACACCATACCCAACTGCAAAAAACTGCATAGTTTTCAATTTTCCCAAAAATATTTTTGCTCCTTCCTATTCCGCATGACAGCGCGGAATATTCTCTACATAACATATGAAATTAAAATAAAAATTTTAAGAAAAACACATTTTATATGTAAACTTTTTTAAATCCGCTTGACGTTTTTAGACAGATGTGATATAATTAAAGTGGATAGCTTGGTGAAAAAAATGTTTGGTACTCATGCACCCAATTATTGAAAGCTCATCAAAAACAGTCATCTAATGCAGTAAAAGCTTTATCCACATACCGCCCACAAACAAATTTCCCGAAAGCTTTCGTAAAAGCGTAACGGAGCTTAAACCGAACGGAGCTTTTGCAGGAGAAAAGACGGGCTAAGCTCAACCGGTTCGGGGAACTCAAATCAAAATAAGGAGAAGATGATGATCAACGTAAAAAGCTACACAATTGAGAAAGAGGCATTGTGCCTGAAAAATGACAGCATTCCGGACGAACTGTTTTCAAAGTACGGAGTAAACCGCGGTCTGCGCGATATCAACGGAAAAGGCGTATTGACAGGTCTTACCACCATTTCACAAATAGTTTCATTCAAGGACGTTGACGGCGCAAAGGTCCCATGCGACGGAGAACTGTGGTATCGCGGCTACGATGTGCGCGAGCTTGTTTCCATGACGGAAAAAAGCGGTACATTCGGGTTTGAAAAGGTGGCGTATCTGCTGCTGTTTGGTGAAATGCCAACAGACAAGGAAACGGCACAGTTCAGCGAGATACTCGGCGAATGCCGCTGTCTGCCCACCAACTTTACACGTGATGTTATAATGAAAGCCCCCAGCAGCGATATTATGAATTCCATGACAAGAAGTATCCTGACGCTCGCCTCTTATGATGAGGATCTGCTTTCGGGAAAGCTTTCCAACAGTCTGCGCCAGTGCATTATGCTGATAGCCCGCTTTCCAATGCTCGCAGCATATGCTTACCATGCATATAACCATTATGAAAACGACGACAGTATGTATATCCACCGTCCTGACCCCGCACTGTCAACTGCGGAAAATCTTCTGATGATGCTGCGTCCCGACAAGGAATACACTCAGCTTGAGGCACGTGTTCTGGATGTCGCGCTTATGCTGCATATGGAGCACGGCGGCGGAAACAACTCCACCTTTACAACGCGCGTGGTGACCTCCTCCGGATCGGATACCTATTCCACCATGGCTGCGGCGATGTCCTCACTCAAAGGACCGAAGCACGGCGGCGCGAATATTAAGGTTATGGAAATGATGAATAACATTCGCGAGAACGTCAGGGATATCCATGATAAGGACGAAATATATTCATATCTCTCCCGAATGCTGAAAGGCGAGGTATTTGATAAAAAGGGGCTTATCTACGGGATGGGTCACGCCGTTTATTCGCTTTCCGACCCGCGCGAGCGCGTGTTCAGGGGATTTGTGGAAAAACTGGCGGAGGCAAAGGGACGCAACGAGGACATGGCGCTGTACGAATACATAGAAGAAGCGGCTCCCAAGCTTATAGCGGAGCAGCGAAAGATAATGAAGGGAGTAAGCCCCAACGTAGACTTTTACAGCGGATTTGTGTATGATATGCTGGGTATACCCGCCGAGCTGTACACTGCAATATTTGCTATTGCGAGAATAGTTGGCTGGAGTGCTCACCGTCTGGAGGAGCTTACCTCCGCGGGCAAAATAATCAGACCTGCGTATTTGAGCGTTATGGAGAAGAGAAAGCCTTTAACATAAATCAATACCACTGCGGCAAATCTGGCACTTGCCCTATAAGAGCGTAATACCAGCAGCGGCTGTAACCGCGGGAATGGTATGCCAACCACATAATTTTATAGGCTGCCCCAAAAGGGGCGGCTTAATTTTTACCCTTGGAGACTGACTGGTTTGCTTGTAAACGGTCTGTAATATTCCCTCAAGGTTGTCTGGTCACTTCAGAACCCACAGCATAGCCAGAAATTTTCGTTTCACAAAAAAATCGTGGGCAGGACGGAAAGGTCCTGCCCACGATTTTTTGCACATTTTAAGGATTCGCCAATTAAAGCGGATCGTAACACAATCAACCCTTTGGTTTCCCTCTTTTGATTGGGGATTGTGTTTTGATCGACGTTTTCTTAATTATGCCTGAATATTTGTTCAGTAGTTTTAAGCGTATAGCGAATAAGTCTGTCGCAATTTAGATTTGCTTTATACATATCAATGGCAGAGATCTGATGGTTGTCATATGTGGTGTAGTAGTAGATTCCCTTTGTGCAGTTACAGCATGAAGTGTAATAGGTGTATTGATATACCCCCTCGCTCACTTCGCAGCAGCCCTTTTGCTGCTCCACTGACCCGAGAATATGAAAAAACTGATTTACGCTTTCATTCTCGGAATTACCGCAAACGGAATTTGACTTTACAAATGCGGCACGTACAAACCGCGATTCAGAGGACAGATCACCTGGAAGCCCCATGGCTCCCATTCCGCGGCTATAAACTTTAAGAGGCAGCTTGCTGCAGAAATTGTTTTTCGGTTCCTTGACGGACAGACACATATAATTTGTCAGATGCATCATATGTTGAGGGAATTCAGGATTGTTTGCCAGAATACCCGTACAGTTATTGTGAATATGCATTCCGTTTTCGGTGGATTCAAGTGTTATTGAGCCGTCTTGGTCGGCTAATATCCAGTGCAGCTCACCAATAGGATAATCCTTGAACGCGCGGTTTATTATATTGCATCGTCCCAGCAATTCCGCCGCCTGCTTTACATTTGAGCATTGACATAAAATAAAAGGTATAACCTCGTGAGGGGCAAGGTTGAATTTATCGGGCGCAGGACTTGAATATTTAGCATACCCAACAAAATTAAGAGCGGCTATCGCCAGTCCTTTTTCGCTTATGCCCTCATACATAAGCGGGTAGTTACCGTCGACGTGAGCCATACCTATATAAGCGGGGTGGTTGGATATCTTTTTTTCAATGCTTGGAAAGGTGATACAAAAATTGCGGGGAACAATAACCGCCTCATCCCCATAGGACATTTCGTAGTCCAGAGTTCTTCCAAAATAAAAATCTTTTGTAACAAATGCCGCTGCGGTACACATATAAATCCTCCTTACGGTTTCTCGTCAGCAGTTAACTCTTATATGAGCCATAACTTCACTGCGAATTATTTCTATTTTCATTTTATGAGAAAAAAGCTGAAAATTTGTTTTAGAAATAAAAAAATTTAAAAAATGTTTGGTTAAGGTCAAAAAAATTTTTTACGCTTAGGATATACCTTTTTCCAACAAATATAAGTTTTTTAAAATAAAGAAACTGTTTTTGTAAAAAAGGTATTGACAATCAGGGCAAAACATGCTATAATATATAGCGTAATTGATTTAGGTCGGCATTTGGAGAACTACCCAAGTGGTGAAGGGGCTCCCCTGCTAAGGGAGTAGGTCGGGAGACCGGCGCGAGGGTTCAAATCCCTCGTTCTCCGCCATGAAACACTGACAAAAAAGATATTATGCCCACAAACGGCTGTGTAAAGCTATTTGTGGGCATAAATCTTGTGAAAAACAGAAAACACCATCCGTAGATATTTTCGACACGAAAAAGGATTTGAACCATTCTTTACAAAATATTTTGTAAATTTTTGTGTAATATATACAGTAATGTAAACACAAAATTATAAATCATTATTTACGGTTTCTTGGAGAAACAAGCATTAAATGCTCTATTTTAGCAAACTGTTCTCTTGTTAATTTAATATTTGTATTTTATCACATTTAATTTATATGAACAAAATTTAAATTGTTACACGGTAAGTTCCACTTTATTTTCCGTACGGACTATCAAATTCCTTTTCTGCCTTTGCGACTGCCTCTTTGAGAGTGAGACCAGCAAAATAAGGTGCATTTAGATAACGTCCCGACTTTTTGTCGTCAACAAAAGCGCCTACGGCAATTCCGGGTATCGCACTTTCGGGGGCGTTGGGAGCGTGAGAACCGCCAAGGTCTGTTCTGCACCAGCCCGGGTCGGTAAGGTTTATCATAACGTCCGTTCCCTCCACCTTTGAACCCAAGTCTATTGTAATCTTGTCCAACGCCGCCTTGCTTGCGGAGTAGCCCGCCTGCTCGGGTTCAAGACGTATTCCGCTGGTAGTGTTTACTATCCTGCCAAAGCCGCGTTCAATCATTTTTGGCATAAAATGATAGCATATCATGGCGGGAGCTATTGTATTTATCTTAAAGCTCTCCATATAATCGGACACTGGGGTCTTAAAGTAATCTGAGCGGTACGCTATCTGCATACCCGCGTTGTTGAGGACGATATCCACCGCCATACCCATACGGTCTATTTCGTTAAGCATAGCACTCACGCTTTCCAAATCAGAAAGCTCCGCCTCTACCGCGAAGGCATCAACGCCCATATCCTTTATCTCCCTGAGCAGCTCTTCACAATGTTCCTTTTTTCTACTGTGAAGTATAAGGCTGCAACCCTGCTCCGCCATGAATTTTGCGGTGAGATTGCCTATTCCCCTTGACGCACCAGTAATAAGCGCCCATCTACCTTTTACCTGTACCATTACAGCATCTCCTTTTTGCGTTTTCAAACGCGGCGATTACTTTATCGCATCGTTTGTTAAATTCTTTATCCTCAATCTGTCATTCCTTAATATACTGCCTAAGCCTGTAATCGTCCATGCTGCCGACCGCCGTTTTATCCTCGGCGAAGCCCTTGTCTTCTGCATCGTAAACTGTCAATTATCTTGATATCTGTGCCATCGTTGATATGCACTTTTTTATCCGCCTTAACTCTCTAAGAAATTTAAAACAAATATTTTTTTGGTATAGGTATCTTGACATTTGTCCAATCACTTGCCTTTGTCAAATCTAACTCTCTGGGAAGTACAACAGATTTGGGAAAGCAAACCGAAACAATGTATTCGTTGTCAGTGCAAGTCAGTTTTAGCAGCTTCTTTTCACGGACTGCCTGCCAATTATTCAGAAGCCGCATGTCGTAAAATTCATGCGTGGGCGGTCACTTGGCAACTATTTTCAGCACCTTTGACCGCCCAATTATTATGTTGATTTAAGTGGCATTGCTTTTTTTAGCACCCTTACTTAGTGCCGAAAAGTCTGTCACCGCCGTCACCGATACCGGGAACGATGTACAGATCGTCGTTAAG